>DASVHS010000636.1:0-3520 GCA_036382495.1 Thermoanaerobaculia bacterium
GTCGCGGAGTTGCGCGCCGGTGACATCGGCGCGGTCGCAAAACTCAAGGACGTCCACACGGGCGAAACGCTCGCCGCGAAAGATCACGCGATCGTGCTGTCGCACGTCGACTACCCGGAGGCCGCGATCGCGTTCGCCATCGAACCGAAGACGCGCGGCGATGACGACAAGCTGTCGACGGCGATCGCGCGCATCAAGGAAGAGGATCCGACGATCAAGTTCCAGCGCGACGAGCAGACGAAGGAATTTCTCATCAGCGGGCAGGGCCAGCTGCACGTCGAGATCATCGTGCAGAAGCTGAAGAAGAAATACGGCGTCGACGTGATCCTGCATCCTCCGAAAGTTCCGTATCGCGAGACGATCACGAAACACGCCGAAGCGCATGGGCGTCACAAGAAACAGTCCGGCGGTCACGGCCAGTTCGCCGACTGCAAGATCACGATGGAGCCGCTGCCGCGCGGCGGCGACTTCGAGTTCGTCAACGAGATCTTCGGCGGCTCGATCCCGCGCCAGTACATCCCCGCGGTCGAAAAAGGCATTCAGGATGCGCGGCTCAAGGGATTTCTCGCCGGCTTTCCCGTCGTCGACTTCCGTGTTCGATTGAAGGACGGCCAGTATCACGACGTCGACTCGTCGGAAATGGCGTTCAAGATCGCGGGCTCGCTCGCGTTCCAGCAGGGCATGGAGGCGGCCAGGCCGACGCTGCTCGAGCCGATCATGCACGTCGACATCAGCGCGCCGTCGGAGTACATCGGCGACCTGATGGGCGACCTCAACTCACGGCGCGGACGCGTCGAAGGAGTTGACGCGGAAGGCGATGTGCAGACCGTCAAGGCGCGCGTGCCGCTCGCCGAGATGCTGACTTACGGATCGACGCTTCGCTCGATCACGCAGGGCCGCGGCAGCTTCCACATGGAGTACAACCACTACGAGGAAGTTCCGCGCAACCTGCAGGAAAAGATTGTGGCCGAGGCAAAGAAGGCGAAAGAGGCGCACCAGGCCGCCGCGCACTAACAGATCGCGGATCGCGGATCTATTGTTTTTCCAGTTTCACGTCGATCTTCGCGACTTCCTGGCTCGCGCTGTCGGCTGCGATGACGACGAAGGCCCGTTCCTTGTATCCCGGCGCGACGAATCGCACCATGTAACTTCCGGGCGCGGCAAAGTCGTACTCTTCGTCTTCCGAATCAAACTGGCTGGCCTGTCCGATGGCGACGTCGTTCACGTAGACGACAGCGTCCGGCGGCGTGACGTTCGTCCGAAGTCCGCGCCGGGCCCAGAGTTTCGCGATCGCGGTGACACCATGCGGTCCGCCGGTAATTTCCGCGTGCGATGAACCTGGGATCGGCTCGCGCGCCGCAGGAACGTTCGCAGCGTCACCAGGAAAGAGGAGCGACGCTCCTGGTTCGGGCTCACCCGGCGGAGCCGGTGCGGTGGCGCGCATGGCGCGCGGATGCGGCTGCACGATGTGCACGAGCGTCTGATCGCGATAGCGGAGGCCGGTCAGAACGGCGAGGGCCGCCAGCGTCACGAGGACGCCGCCGATCGCGATGGGAACCCACTGCGGCATCGGCGCAGGGTCGTCCACCACGTCGCGCTGGCCTCCCCGCGGAGCCACCGGCGGTTGATCGGTCATGCGTCCTTGTCGTTCTCCGCGTTCGCCGTCTCGTCGATCGTCGCCGGACCTTCGTCCGTCACGACAGTCTCCTCGTCATCGTTGAGGCGATCGTATTCCTGGTTCCGCTGCCGAAGCAGCTGAACGGCGCGCTGCTCGTCCTCGGCGGTAACGTAGACACGGATGTCACCCATCGTGCCGAAGTTGATCGGCTCCATGCTGAATTTGACGTTCTCGATCTGGGCTTCGATCCCTTCCGCGTCGAGAAATCCCTTGAGGAGGCGCGCCTCGTCGTCCGTACCGGTGCTGGCGATCTCCACCCACGTTTCCTTGTCGCCCTGGATGGACTGAAACGGCAGCTCCGCCACGAGCTTCGTGTGGTCCTGCGGGCACTCCGCGGTGCCGGGGGCATAAGCCTGCTTGCATGTCGGGCAAAAAACCATTCGCGATCTCCTTCAGACGACGATCGAGACAACTCCACTCTCTTCCGTCACATGGCCGATCGTTGCATAGAACAGGCCGCTTTGCTGCAGCCGCCGTTCGAGATCGGGAGCACGTTCTGGTGAAATTGCGATCAGCAAACCGCCGCTCGTCTGGGCGTCGCAGAGCAGCGTGAAGTCGCCATCGGAAACCGAGGTCCGGACGCGTTTGCGGAACGTCGCGATGTTGCGCGCCGTGCCACCGGGACAGTAGCCTCGGGCGAGATATTCGCGCGCACCGGCGAGGACGGGAACGTCGCTGACGCGGATCTCCGCGCCGGTGCCGGAACCATCGCACATCTCCAGCAGATGGCCGACGAGACCGTAACCCGTGATATCCGTCGCCGCACTCGCACCGGCATCGACCATCGCCTTCGACGCGTCGCGATTGAGCATCAACATCCACTTCACGGCTTCATCGAGCGAGGGCGCTTCCGCTTTCTTCCACAGTTTCTTCGCGCTCAACGCTCGAAAAGCGCAGACGAGGATTCCGTTGCCGATCGGTTTCGTCAGAATCAGCCTGTCGCCGGGTCGTGCGGTCGAGTTGCGGACGATCTTATTGATCGGGACCGTGCCCGTGACCGCGAGACCGTACATGGGAACGTCGTCGATGATCGTGTGTCCGCCGCCGACCGGAAATCCAGCCTCCGCCGCTTTCTCGGCGCCGCCGCGCAGAATCTCGTGCAGCGTGTGCAGCGGAAGTTTGTCCGTCGGAAACGCCGCGATTGCGAGGCCGAGGATCGGGGTGGCGCCCATGGCGTAGACGTCGGAGACGGAGTTCGCCGCGGCGATCGCGCCGAACAGATACGGGTCGTCGACAATCGGTGTGAAGAAGTCGACGGTCTGGACGATCGCGGTGTCGCCGCTGATGCGCAGCACCGCCGCGTCGTCGCTCGTCGACGTTCCGACAAGAAGATCCCCCACTCCTTCCTGAGAAGGCAGATTCGCGAGCACGGATCTCAGGTCATCCTGACCGAGCTTGCAGGCTCAACCGGCTGTCGTCGCGAACGACGAAAGAGCCGGATATGAAGTGTGGAGCTTGTGCTTCACGACTCTATTAGATCGCAGATCGCGGTGACTGATCTTCCTGCGATCTGCGATCTACCCGTCTGCGAGTGCCGCAGCTAACGCAGCCTCAACAGCCGCGAGGACGTCGAGATACACCTGATACGCGAGCTCGGGCCTCATCGGCACGGGCGCACCCTTCGCGACGATCTCCGCGATTTGCGACGCGTAATGCGACGCCAGCGGAAGGTGCTCGCCGCTCATCTGGATCGTGCGGAATCCGACGGTCAGCTCGGCCTCGAGCTCAGCGCGGAAACTGCCGTCGAGGATTTTCTCTTCGAGTGAGGCGTAATCGACATTCATGGTTTGACGAAGTGCTCCATCAGCGGACGATCCGCACCGTACGCGACTCGCACGGTCG
>DASVHS010000637.1:0-6764 GCA_036382495.1 Thermoanaerobaculia bacterium
CACTTCGATCGTCGCACCGGGAAGCACCGCTCCGGTCTGATCGACGACCTTGCCGGTGATGGTTCCCAGTTGCGAACCGTCAGCGAGAAGAATGACGGGAAGGAAAAGGAAGAGGAGCGCGAGGTAGAAAGAACGGCGGGAACCGAGCATGGAGTTCTCCTTGTCGTTGTCAGTTGCGCGTTTTAGTTTTCCAAGAGGACGGGAGTATATCGCCGGGCGCACAAATCGCGGAGTCACACTTGCGTTACGCAGATCGCAGATCGCTGTTCGCAGCAACTCGGCCTTGCGATCCTGCGATCGGCGATCTGCTGTGACGTATCATCCGCTTCCGTGCGCAAACGCGTTTACATCGCCCACACCGGCGGCACGATCGGCATGAATCGCACGCGCAACGGCTACGGCCCGCAGCGCGGATACCTGCAGCAGCAGATGGACGCCATGCCGGAGCTCCAGCATCCGACGATCCCCTCATTCACGATCCACGACTACGACCCGCTGCTCGACTCGTCGAACATGACGCCCGTCGATTGGGTCAAGATCGCGCGCGACATCGCCGCACATCATGACGACTACGACGGCTTCGTCGTGTTGCACGGCACCGACACGATGGCCTACACGGCGTCGGCACTCCCGTTCATGCTCGAAGGGCTGCGGAAGCCGGTGCTCATCACCGGGTCTCAAATCCCGCTGTGCGAAGTGCGCAACGACGCCCGCGAAAACCTCATCACGTCGCTGCTGATCGCGGCAAACTACGAGATCCCGGAAGTCTGCCTGTACTTCGGCGGAAAACTCCTGCGCGGATGCCGGTCGACGAAAGTCAGCGCCGACGGCTTCGCCGCATTCGACTCGCCGAATTTTCCCCAGCTCGGAACCGTGGGCATCGACATCGAAGTGAACTGGAACCTCGTGCGGAAGGCGAATGGAGAGGGAACGCTGCGCGTCGCCGAGCTGCGCGCGCCGGTCGTCAGCGCGCTGCGTCTGTTTCCGGGAATCTCGCCGGACCTTCTGCGCAACGTCCTGCGACCTCCGCTGCAGGGTCTCGTGCTCGAGGCGTATGGAATCGGCAACGCCCCCGATCAAAATCGCGATTTTCTGGCAGCGATCGAGGAAGCGACGTCCCGCGGCGTCGTCGTCGTCGACTGCACCCAATGCCTCGAAGGCACCGTCGACCTCGGCGAATACGCAACGGGGACGGCGCTCGCGCGCGCGGGCGTGATCAGCGGTTACGATCTCACCGCGGAGGCCGCGCTGGCCAAGCTCTACTATCTGTTGAGTCGCGGAGAGTCGCCCGACGCCGTGAAGCGCGATATGCAGCGCGATCTGCGCGGCGAAATGACGGTGCCCGTGTGACCCGGCACGTTCGAAACGCAGACGTTCGCGACGAGACGACCCGCGTCGAGGCGTTCAGCGACGGCGTCTTCGCGATCGCCATGACGCTGCTCATCCTCGAGATCCGCACGCCGGAACGGCTCGGTGCCGGGCAACTGCTCCATGCGTTGTTCGTCCTGTGGCCGTCGTATCTCGCGTTCGCGACGAGCTTCTTCACGATCGGCGTGATGTGGATGAATCATCACCGGCTGTTCAACCTGATCGGCAAGAGCGATCAGGCTCTGCTGGCCATTAACGGACTGCTGCTGTTCTCCATCACGTTCATCCCGTTCCCGACCGCATTGCTCGCGCGATATCTGAATCACCCCGACTCGCGGATCGCGGCGATCCTGTACAACGCGGTGTTCCTCTTTTCCGCGCTTTGCTTTCAGGGTCTGTTGCGGCACGCGTCGGGTCGAGGCGGACACCTGCTCGATCCCGCGGCCGATCCGGAGTCGGTCGTCGCGGTGCGGCGCCAGTACCGATTCGGGCCGCTGCTCTACATCCTGCTGATCGGCGTCTCGTGTATCAGCGCAATCGCAAGCCTGGTCTTCAATCTGATCCTGGCGACGTTTTTTGCGATCCCGTCGAACTGGTTCAGAAGAGGAAGAAACACCATGTCATCCTGATATGTGGCCTGTCCTCGCCGCATGGATGTAATCCGTATACGCCGGCGTCTCTCCACCCTGCCGCACGACGGTCGCGATCTGGCCGCGGTGATACGTCCCGTGCATCACGACGTGCGTGAGGATGTCGTCGACGGAGCTCGACCAACGCTCACCTTTTGAGTTTTTGTAGTCGACCTTCGATTCGCGATCTACGGTCTGAAGAATTTCGCGCCACGAATCACGAAGCGGATCGAGCTCAGCGGCGCACTGGTCGACGGTCAGCTCGGGCCACACCGCCATCTTCGCGTTCTCGTTCCGGATGCGCGTGATCCACAACCACTCCGCCCCGATGAGGTGGCCGAGGAGTCGGACGGCCGGCGGGATGTTGAGGTCGCGGAGACGCGTGACCTCTTCGCGGTTCGCCCAGTCGTCGTACTGAAAGAGTCGTTCGAGCTGCATCAGAAGTGGAAGCTCACGCCGAACGAGGTGCGCGTCAGCGGATCGTAATTCACCCCGTCCGACCGCAGCAGGCGCATCGCATCGACACGCAATCCTACGCGCGGCGTGATGCGGACCGACAAGCCCGCTCCCGCCTCGACGCTCCGGCGCTCCTGTAGATGCCATCCGGTGCCCACGAGGTTCCCAAGGCCGGGCGTGATTTCCACCCGAGCGCTCTGCGGCGCTCCTATATATCGGGCGCCCGCAGCGACGTACGGGGTCCAGCGTGAACTGTTGAGAAATCGATACTGCGTTGTGAGATCGACTGGATAGACGGAGAAATCGCGGCGCTGCGTCACGGGGACGGCGGCGCCCGACGGATTCAGGGAGAAGAACGTCGTGAACAAGCCGGACTCGCGTTGCGCCGCGACCGCGAGCTCGGTCGACCAGTTCGGGCTCCACGCGCGGGAGAGCGCGATACCGCCTCCGCCACTCCACTGCGATTGCCCGTTCGACTGCCCGAAGGAGAGATTGCTCGTGAAGACGGATAGCTGCATCGTTTGCGAGTCGGCAGCGATTGCTGCGCTCGTGCACATCAGAACGATCGTGACGACGAAGAAGGTTCTCATGATTCCTCCCGTACTGCAGGTGAGACGAAACTACCGGTCGTAGAGGTTCTGCGACCGATTGTTACAATCGATCCAATGGCGAAAAAAGCTTTCGTATTCTCCTGCACCGAATGCGGCAATCAATCCGCGAAGTGGCTGGGCCGCTGTCCTGATTGCAACGCGTGGAACTCGTACGCGCAGGAAGACATCGCTCCGGCCGGACCGTCGAGCGCAATGAGCAGCGCGTCCGCGCCGATGCCGATCGACGAGATCGATACGGACGCGACGCCGCGCATCAGCACGAACCTTCCGAACCTCGATCGCGTTCTGGGCGGCGGTCTCGTTGCCGGCGCGGTCGTCCTCGTCGGCGGCGAACCGGGAATCGGCAAGTCGACGCTGCTGCTCCAGGCGGCGCAACAGCTCGCGGCGGAGCGTCCCGTCCTTTACGTGTCCGGCGAAGAATCACCGCGACAGATCGCGCTGCGGGCACGACGCCTCGGCATCAACAACCCGAACATCCGCCTCTACAGCGAGACGTCGGTCGAGCGCATCGTTGCGGAGACCGAGAAGATGCGGCCCGCCGCCGTCATCGTCGATTCGATCCAGACCGTGCACACGTCGCTCAACAGTTCGATGCCCGGCTCGGTCGGTCAGGTGCGTGATTCCGCGGGCGTGCTCATGGCCACAGCGAAGCGTACGTCGATCCCGTTTTTTCTCATCGGTCACATCACGAAGGAAGGGACGATCGCCGGACCGAAGACGCTCGAGCACATTGTCGACACGGTTCTCTACTTCGAAGGCGAGAAGTTTCAGAACTATCGCGTCGTGCGCGCCTACAAGAACCGGTTCGGACCCGCGAACGAGGTCGCGATCTACGAGATGCACGACGACGGGCTCGAAGAAGTGCCGAACCCATCCGCTGCGCTGTTGTCGCAACGGAGCAGTGCGCCGGGATCGGCGGTGCTTGCGGCGCTCGAAGGTACGCGGCCGATCCTCATCGAAGTGCAGGCGCTCGTTTCGACGACGCACTATCCGTCTCCGCGGCGGATGGCGATGGGCATCGACTCGAATCGCGTGTCGCTTCTGCTCGCGGTCCTCGAACGCCGCCAGCTTGCGAATTTCGTGTCGCACGACGTCTACGTCAACATCGCCGGCGGCCTTCAAATCGACGAGCCCGCCCTCGACCTCGGTATCATCGGCGCGTTGCTCTCCTCGCAACGCAACGTGCCGCTGCCCCACGACCTGGCGCTGTTCGGCGAGGTGGGATTGCTCGGTGAGATCCGCAGCGTCTCCCAACCGGATCTGCGGGCCCGGGAGGCGGCCGCGCTCGGCTTCCGAAGGGTCATCGTCCCCCACTCGAACGCGTCGGAAATTCATGCGGATATTGAAGTTGTGCCGGTGAAGAGGATTGAAGATTTTGTGCGCCTTGTCATCCCGACCCTGAGCGGCAGCGAAGGGGAGGGACCCGGGCGCGGGTAGGCCGGCCTTTCCACCACCCAGGTCCCTCGCTCCCGCTCGGGATGACATGTTGGGGTATCCCTCGCTCCCGCTCCCCCGTGACTTGGGTTAAAATCAGCCGGGTTCGTCCCCCAAAGTCATGGATACCCGGTTAGAACGTTATGGGTGGGCCGGCAGGTTGAGCCTGTTTCCGGCCGTGGTGTCGTTTGCCCTGATGGGCTGCGCGACGACCGTCCAGCCCGCTGCCGCTCCCGTCGTAACCGCCGCCGCCGTCACACAGTCGGACGACGATGACTTCAGCCAGCTCGTCGCCCAGCTTCGGTCGGACCTGAGCCGCTACAACAAACGCGAATCGGAACGGCAGCCGGCGCCGTCGGCCGTCACATCAACCCGTTCTCACGACAGCGAGTTCGCCGACAAGGCGCGCGCGCTGTTCGCTCCGCTGTCGGCCCTGCGCATGCCCGTCGTCGGCGTCGTCGCGCGACAGCTCGACGACAGCTGGGGCGCGCCGCGCGACGGCGGCGAGCGCCGTCACAAGGGCATCGACATCTTCGCGCCGCGCGGAACGCAGATCGTCGCTGTCGCCGACGGCATCCTCAGCTACATCGGCGATCAGCCGAAAGGCGGACACTGCCTGTGGCTGACGACCGAGACCGGCACCTCGTTCTACTACGCGCACCTCGATCGCTGGGCGCCCGGCATCTACGAAGGCATGGAAGTCACCTCCGGCGACCTCCTCGGCTTTGTGGGAAACACCGGCAACGCGATCTCGACACCGTCCCACCTTCATTTCGGCATCAATCAGAATGACGAAATGATCAACCCGTATCCCGTCCTCACGCGTGCGGTGCCCGTCAAGAACGCGCACGTGCGCATCGAGCTGGGCGGCGGATACGGCACGCATTAGCCCCCTCGTCATCCTGAGCGAAGCGAAGGATAAACTTCTCTCTGACATGTCGAACGAAGCCTCACGGGCCTGGGCGGTCTTCTTCGCCCGCGTGATCCTCGGTCTCATCTTCTTTATGGCCGGTGTGTGGAAGACGTTCACGCTCACGCCCGCCGGTCACGTTCGCCGTTTCTTCCTCCCGTTCCAGGACACATTTCTCCCGACATGGTCGCTGTGGGGCGTCGGCGCGGCGATCCCGATCGTCGAGTTGATCGCGGGCGCCCTCGTGATCGCCGGACTGTTCACGCGCCCCGCGCTGATCGCGCTCGGCTTCGTGCTCGTCGTCGTCACGTTCGGCCATCTACTGCACGAGCCGCTGTACGCGTTTCATGAACACGTGATCCCGCGTCTCGCTCTGCTGCTCGTCGTGATGCTGATGCCGGCGGAGGCGGACCGCTATTCGCTCGACGCGGTCATCGCGTCAAAGCGGCGCACCCGTTAGCGGATCTTTCCAGCCGAGGTGCAGCTCACGCAGCGGCTCCATCACGAAATCGCGTTCGCGGTAACGCGGATGCGGAAGCGTCAGCTCCGATGTGTGACGGATGTTCGCGCCGTGAAGAATCAGGTCGAGGTCGATCGTGCGTGGCGCGTTGCGCACTCCCCGGACGCGACCGAGGCGCTGTTCGATGTCGAGCAGATGAGAAAGCAGTTGTTCGGGTGTCAGCGTCGTGTGGCCTGCGACGACCATGTTCAGGAATCGCGGCGAGCGTGGCGGCGCATCGACTGGGTCCGTCTCATGAATCGAGCTGACGCGAACGAGCGTGATCACGCGGCGGAGCTCTTCGATTGCGCGGAGCAGGTTGCGGCGGCGATCGCCGAGGTTCGAGCCGAGTGCGATGACGACCGACTCAGGACTCGACATCGATCTCGTCCGGCAGTTCGTTGACGTCGCCGGCTGAGCGCGGGAAAAAGCGGCCGAGATGTTCGCCCGCACCGCGGATCGCCTCGACGATTCCCTCGGTGAATTCGCCGGCCTTGAATCGGATGGTGAGCTTCGCGGCGATCTCGTCCCAGAAACCGGCGGGCACTTTCTCGTCGATGCCGCGGTCGCCGAGGATGACGAAGCGCTGGTCTTCGCTGGCGATGAAGAGGAGGACGCCGTTTCGGAGCGACGTCTTCACCATGCCCAGGCGCTCGAATGTCTTCTCGGCGTACTTGCGGATGTCGTCGCCGGCTTTCGGCTGGACGTGGACGCGGATCTCGCCGGATGTCTGCTTCTCGGCGTCGCCGATCGCGGCGACGATCCGAGGCTGATCGAGCGTGGCCAGAAATTCTTTCTGCTGCATCACCATCCTCCTGACGCACCGCCTCCGCCGAACCCACCACCCCCGCCCCCGA
>DASVHS010000638.1:0-2240 GCA_036382495.1 Thermoanaerobaculia bacterium
TCGCCGAGAGATTCCAGCAAAGATCGTCCTCGAAACCGAGGAGTGCATTGCCTTTCGTGACATCAACGCGCAGGCGCCGGTCCACGTCGTCGTCATTCCCAAAGAACATGTCGCGTCGCTGGATGCGGCCAAGGATGCCGCGACTATTGGCCGGCTCACCCTGGTCGCCGCCGAGATCGCGCGACGCGAAGGGATAGCGGAGTCTGGCTACCGGACGGTGATCAACACCAACGCCGACGGCGGGCAGACGGTGCTTCACCTCCACCTGCATCTACTGGGAGGGCGACACATGGGATGGCCGCCGGGGTAACCGCGTCACCCGGCGACACATCGCATGCTAACGATGAGGCGGTCGGACCGCGCGCATGGGCGAACGGGCTTTTTGACGACCCGAACGCTCCGACGAGGCCCCATGCCGGAGATTTCGGGGACCCGTGCAGAGTTTTCAGTGCGACGAACAGTGCGCACGACGACCCGACCGGCCCGATTAGCGATACGATCAGTGCGATGAGGCATACGTACAGAGATTTCGGGCAGGCGAACAGCTCGATGAGGGTGAACGAACAGCGCAATCGGGTGGACGAACAGTCCACCCGCTTCAACAGTCAGTCGTATCCCTTCAGCGACCGCCGCATTCGAGGGCGTCCCGCGACTCCCTGACGCCACGGTCGCTATAATCCGTTGATGGCTGCTTTACTCTCCCGCCTGCAAAGCGATCTGAACGCCTCGCGTAAGGCGCAGAACAAGCCCGAGACACTCCTCCTCGGCACGATCGTCTCCGACGTCAAGAATCGCGAGATCGAGCTGAAGCGCGACCTGACCGACGAGGACGTGATCGAGGTCCTGCGCCGCGGCATCAAGAAACGCCGCGAGTCGATCGAGATGTTCGAGAAGGGCAACCGGCCCGAGCTGGCCGCGACCGAGGCGGCCCAGATGAAGCAGCTCGAGGCCTACCTGCCCGCGGGTCCAAGCACGGATGAGATTCGCGCCGCCGTCCGCACGGCGATTGCCGGCGGCGCGGCGAACGTCGGTGCCGTTATGGGCTTGGTCATGCCGCAGTTCAAGGGCCGCACCGACGGCGGGACGATCACCAAAGTGGTGCGCGAAGAGCTGAGCAAGACGGGGTGAACCCGCACGGCCTGTCGGTACTCGAATTTCCGCGAGTCATCGACATCGTTGCCGGCCACGCGTCGTCAGAACTTGGTGCGGCGCGGGTACGCTCATTGGAGCCGCGGAACGATCGCGCCTGGCTCGAATCCGAACACGCGCGCGTCGCCGCGGTGAAAAGCCTCATTACCGGCGAGGAGCCGTGGTATCCGAGTCCGATCGTGGACGTGGGTGCCGCCCTCAAACGGCTGCGCGTCGAAGGCGTTTCGCTGCCCGCGACCGAGCTCCTTGGAATCGGGGTTCTCCTCCGGTCATCGCGTCTCACGGCTTTGGCGTTGCGCGACGAACACCGGCCCGGTGTCGCTCGCGCCGTGCTCGCGGCGCTGATCGGCCGACTGTATTCGTCGAAGACGCTCGAAGACAGCATCGGTCGCGTGCTCAATGACGATGCCACTGTTCGCGACGACGCCTCGCCGGCGCTGCGGCGCATCAGACGCGAGCTGCGCGCCGCGCACGGGGAGCTGATCCGCCTGCTCGAGAACGCGATGAAGCATCTCGATCCCTCGCAGCGCGTCAGCGACATGTCGGTCACGCTCCGCAACGGACGCTACGTGATTCCGATCCGGCGCGAGGCGCGGTCGTCGATCGGGGGAATCGTCCACGACACGTCCTCGACTGGGTCGACGCTCTTCGTCGAGCCGCCGGCGGCGATCGAATTCAGCAACCGCATGCGCGAGCTCGAGTCGGAGGAGATCGAAGAAGTCGATCGCATTCTCCGCGCGCTGGCTGACGAGATCAGACCCCACCGAGACCCGCTTCTCGATTCATTACAAGCGTTGGTCGAGCTCGACTCGCTCTACGCGCGGGCGCGATTATGCGCTCGTTTTTTCGCCGGCCAACAAAACCTCCGTCGTGCATTCGATCGAGCGTTGGAACGCACCGCCAAATGGCGCGGCTGTGAGCGGCGATTCGATTGGGATCACCTTGACCGAGCAAATTTTCGTGGAGCGCGGATACGTGGCCTCGCATCAATCCGACACCCCAATTGAGACGAACCGTTTTCATGCGGATCTTTTCTGGATCGCGAAAGAACCGATGCGGGTTGGCCGGCTCTACGATCTTCGACTGGGGAC
>DASVHS010000639.1:0-3251 GCA_036382495.1 Thermoanaerobaculia bacterium
GGCCATGGTCGTCCCTGCGGAGGGGCTCTCGCTCAAGGATGCGGTGTCGCGCTACGAGCGCGCGATGATCCTGCAATCGCTCGAGCTCGCGAACGGCGTGCAGAAACGCGCCGCCGAGCTGCTGCAGCTCAAGCCCTCCACTCTGAACGAGATGATGAAGCGGCTGGGGATTCACACGAAGTCCGCGGCCGTCGTCGAAGACGAAGTTCCAGTCGTGGAGTGATCACGTCATCCTGAGCCGCGAAGACGGCGAGGGATCTGGGTGGTGGAATCGAGCCGCCGCCCAGATCCCTCGCGCTCTACGGCGCTCAGGATGACATGCGGATAAAATCCGCAGCGCATGCGAAAAGCATTCGTCGTCCTCGCACTAGTCGTCGCTGTTTCCGCTTCCGCCCAGCAGGCGATCCCGACGCCCGGCGAATTTCTCGGCTACAAGCTCGGCGATCAGTACACGACCTACGATCGCATCCTCGACTACTTCAACGAGCTCGCGAAACGCTCGCCGCTGATCACGGTGCAGAAGTTCGGCGAGACGTACGAGGGACGGCCGCTCGTCCTGGCCACGATCACGTCGGCGAAGAACCGCGCCAACCTCGATGCAATCCGCCGCGACGTCGTTTCGCTCTCGGCCAATGCGGATACAGTCGACACGGCGCGCGCAAATCAGATCGCCGCGAACACGCCGGCCGTCGTCCTGCTCGCGTTCGGCGTGCACGGCAACGAGTCCTCATCGGCCGAGGCGGCGATGGAAGTGGCGGGTACGTTGTTGCGCGATCCGCAGTACGCCTCGCTGCTCGACAACCTCGTCGTCCTGATCGATCCGCTGCAGAACCCCGACGGCCGCGAGCGTTACGTGCAGTGGTACAAGCGCGCACGCGGCGCCGATCCCGATTCGAATCCCGATGCGTACGAACACTCCGAGCCCTGGCCGCGCGGACGTTACAACCACTACCTCATCGACATGAATCGCGACTGGACCTGGCTCTCGCAGCGCGAGACGCAGGCGCGCGTGGCGATGTACCAGCAATGGTTCCCGCAGGTCGTCGTCGACTTTCACGAGATGGGCTTCCGCCAGTCCTACTTTTTCCCGCCGGTGGCAAAGCCGGTCAACGTGAACTTCCTGCCCGACGTGCAGAAATGGTTCGAGACGTTCGGCCGGGCCAACGCCGACGCATTCACGCAGAAGGGTTGGCCGTTCTTCGTCAGCGAGGACTTTGACTTTTTCTATCCGGGATACGGCGACGCCTGGCCTGCGCTTCATGGCGCGGTGGGGATGACGTATGAAGTCGCCGGTCAGGTCGGCGTGGCGATCAAACGAGATGACAACACGACCCTGACCCTCGCCGATCGCATCGCCCGTCACTACACGACCGCTCTCGCGACCGTGCGCACGACCGCTGCGAATCGCGAAGGACTGTTGAAGTACACATACGCCGCGAACCGCGCCCGCGTGGATAACGGCAAGAACGTCTATCTGATCCCGCAGACTTCGCCGAACGCCGGCGAGATCGCGCGGATCCTTCGCGCGCAGGGAATCCGCGTCCAGCAATTGACGTCGGCGCAGTCGCTTCGCGCATCGCGCGTCGACAGCACCGCCGCTGCCGACACGCACAACTTTTCCGCGGGCACGATCGTCGTCTCGACGCGCCAGCCTTTCGGCGCGCTCGCCGAAGCGCTGCTGGAGCGCAACGCCGAGATTCCGAAGACATTTCTCGACCAGCAGCAGCAGCGCGCCACGATCGACGAGCCCGATCAGTTCTACGACATCACGGCGTGGTCGATGCCGCTGGCGATGAACGTCGAGACGTACGTCGCGCCCGCGCCGCTGTCCGCACCGCTCACCGATTACGCAGCGCCGTCAGCCGCTCCATTCCATCCGGCGGCGTACGGCTATCTTGTCGACGCGCAGCAGCCGCACTTCTACGATCTCGTTGGGCGTCTTCTCAAGAGCGACGTGAAGTTCAGCGTCTTCGACGAAGACATCGATGCCGGCAACCAGCACTACTCGCGCGGCAGCATCATCATCCTGAAAGGCAATAACTCGAGCGACACCGATCGTCTTCTCGCTGACGTCTCGCAGTCGACGCAGACCACGATCGTGCCCGTCGATTCAGGCTGGACTGGCGGCATGACGCTCGGTTCGCAGCATCTGCAGTTCGTGAAGCAGCCGCGCATCGCGCTCGTCGGCGGTCCGTCGACCGACGCGTCGTCGTACGGGATGCTCTGGCACACGCTCGACATCGACACACCGATTCCGCACACGAATATCAACTTTGATTCGATCGGACGGATCGACCTCAAGAATTACGGCGTGATCGTGCTTCCACGCGGCCGCTACCACCTTGCGAAGAACGACATCGAGAAGCTGCAGGTATGGCTGCGCAACGGCGGCACGATCGTCGCCGTCGGCAACGCCAGCGCGCTGTTGCGCGACAAGGACGTCGAGATCTCGAAGTTGAAACCGTGGGAAGCGCCGAAGAAAAAGGACGACGACAAGACCCCGCCGTCGCACGACGAGTTGTACAACGAGCCACGTGTTCCCGGCGCCGCGTTCCGCACGAACATGAACGAGCGTTCCTATCTCACATTCGGCGTGCCGCGATCGCCCGCCGTTCTCGTCGAAGGAACGACGGCCTACCTGCCGGTCGCGCACAAGGTCGACAACATCGTCACGATCGCCGACAAAGATCCGCTGCTCTCGGGTGTCGCGTTTCCTGAGTCGCTCGAACGTCTGAAAGGAGCGGCGTACGTCGTCAGCGAGCCGTACGGCCGTGGCAACGTCATCACGTTCGCCGATGAACCGCATTACCGGCTGTTCTGGCGTGCCACGCTGCCCATCTTTCTCAACGCCGTGATCTACTCACCGAGTTTTCCGAGATAGAGGATGGTGACGCGCCCGCCCGCTGTTGCCGGTGCCTTTTACGAGCTCGATCCGAAACGCCTCCGCGCGCAGGTCGAGGCTTGTTTCGCCGAGAATCCGAAACCTGCCGCGAAGCAACGCTTCATCGGCGCGGTCGTGCCGCACGCGGGACTCATGTACAGCGGTCACGTCGCCGCGGCGTTCTACGGTCTCGCCGAATTGCCGAAGCGATTCATCATCCTCTGCCCGAATCACACCGGCTACGGCCACTTCGCCGCCATCAATCGCGACGGAGCCTGGCGCACGCCCCTCGGCGACGTGAAAGTCGACACGCCGCTCGCCGACGCTCTGATGGCGAAGACAAAGCTTCTTGCCGATGATCCGCGCGCGC
>DASVHS010000640.1:0-1873 GCA_036382495.1 Thermoanaerobaculia bacterium
ACAATCGCCTGTCCGAACTGCGGAGCAGCGGTCGTCATCGGCGCGACCGCGATCTGCAGTCACTGCGGCGGCAAGTTGACGACCGCCGAGTTCGACTGGTCGCTTTCGCGCATCGAGCAGGACGAATCGTACGCGGGGTAGATCAGATCAGAGCCCTCTCCCCGCAACGCGGGGAGAAGGTGGCCCTGAGCTTGTCGAAGGGGCCGATGAGGGGCTTACCCTCACCCGGCCTTCGGCCACCCTCTCCCGCAAGCGGGAGAGGGCTCTGATTGTTACTGTTTCACTAACTCCACCCGACGATTTTTCCCGCGGCCGTCTTCGGTCGTGTTCGCAGCGACGGGTTTGGAAGCGCCGAATCCTTTCGCCGTCAGGCGTGAGGGTTCGACGCTGTGCGCCGTCAACCACACCACGACGGCCTGAGCTCGTTTTTCCGACAGCGTCTGATTCGCGGCCGCGGCGCCCACGTTGTCCGTGTGACCTTCCACGCGAAGTTTCAAAGCCGGTTGATCCGTCATCAGCTGCGCGATCTGCTGCAGCACGGCTTCGGAGTCGGGCTGAATCGTGGCCTTGCCGGTGTCGAAGTGAATCCCGTACACCGCGACGTGACCGGTCTTCGTGAGCTGGTCGGCGAGATCGGAAGCGGTGACCTCCTGCTCCATCGCCTTCTCGACCACGACGGTCTGGTCGTAATAGCTCCCTCGGTTGTCGACGTGGTACCAGGTGCTGCCTTTGTGTGCGGTGATCTGGCCGGGCGACTCCTCGAAGTCGATCGTGTACCCGGCGTGCTTCAGTGCTGCTTCGAGGTTGCGGAACACCTGGATCTCGCTGACGCCTTCACGCGTGGCGTAATCCCACGTGTGCATCTCTCCCTCAACGACTTTCTGCCTTTCGTTGCCTTGAGCGTCTGGCGCCAGAGGGAACGTGAACTGATCGAACTCCTTGTTTTCGCAGGAATTGATTTTGCTGCCGGCCATTCTGGTGATGACCGTCGAGTCCTTGCAGCCTTCCGCATCTTCCTGCGCCAGCAGCGCCGGTACCTGCGACAGCAACAGACAGCACAGACAAATGCGCAGCAGAAGTCTCATCTTTCTTTCTCCTTGTTTGCCGTAGATTCTAACGAAAGACGACGATCGCGAGAGCGGTCAACGCCGCGACAAGCGCCGTTCCCGCGAGAATGAGCGCCGTGAAAATGGCCCGCCGGACCGGCTCGATGAGATCGATGCCGCGCGGTTCGCCAAACAACGACTGCTGCATGACCGCTCGCGCGGCAATGACATCGGCCATCGCGCGCTCGAAGTGGTCCTGATGAATCAGCTTCGATCGATCCGATCCCGGTTCCGCCGCCGCGGCCGACGCAGCCTTGAGCACCGCGTTCTTGATGTCGCCGCCGCTGACTTCATTGCGTTCGGCGAGCACGCGAAAGTCGACGTCGCCCGCGAGCGGCGTCTTATGCGGATGAACCTGCACTTGCCAGATCCGCTCACGCTCCTCGGCGCCCGGCATTTCGAACCGGACGTGCGAACGGATTCGACGTTCGAACGCCGGATCGAAGTTCGCAGCGAGGTTCGTCGCAAAAATCACGACGCCATTGAACGCTTCGAGCTCGCGCAGCAGCACATTGACCGTGATGTTCGCCTCGCGCTGGTACGGCATGCTCGCGCCGGCTGAACGTCGCGACGCAATCGCATCGGCTTCATCGAAAAACAACACGGCTTTCTGTTCGGACGCCGCACGGAATGCCGCGGCGACGTTTTTCGGCGTCTCGCCGGCCCACATCGACTCGAGCTCCGAGTAATTCACGACGAGCAGCTTCATCCCCAGCGAATGTGCAATCGCCTCGGCACAGATCGTCTTGCCCGTCCCCGGCGGACCG
>DASVHS010000641.1:0-1783 GCA_036382495.1 Thermoanaerobaculia bacterium
CTTGTCCCACCACAGCGCGACGGCCGGGACGATCGAAACCGTGGAGTACGTGCCCGATACGACACCGATCAACAGGATCCAGGCGAATCCGCGGATGACACTGCCGCCAAATGCGATGAGCGCGACGAGCACGAGGAACACCGTGCCGCTGGTGAGGATCGTTCGCGACAACGTCTGGTTCATCGCCAGATTCAGTTCGTCAGCGAGCGGAAGCTGCTTCTTCGTCTTGCGGCGATTCTCACGAACGCGGTCGTACATGACGACCGTGTCGTTGATCGAGTAACCGACGATCGTCAGAAGTGCGGCCACGATGTTCAGCGAGAACTCGAGCCGCATGATCAGGAGGAACGCGATCGACACGAGCACGTCGTGGATGATGCAGGCCACTGCGCTCACACCGAACATCAGGTCGAAGCGAAGGCTGATGTAAATGCCCATCGCGATCGCGGAGAGCACGATCGCCCAGAACGCTTTCTGCTGGAGCTCATGGCCGACCTGCGGACCGACGGTCTCCTGATTGAGCACATTGAAGCGGCCGAGGAACGCTTTCTGGCTGAGCATCTGCGAGTCTCTGCCAGTGACCCCCGGAACGCTCGTCACCTGCGCCAGGCTCGTGAAGATTCCAACCTCGGAACGCTTGGCGATGATGCGCTCGGAAAGTGCCTGGTAATACTTTGCGGCGTCGGAGTTCGTCCCCTTCGCGTCGGGATCGTTCTGCTGGAAGAGGCCGGACAGGCGATCGGTACCGTAGAAGTTCAGATCGTGCTTCGCCGCCGACTCCGGATTCAGCGTCTGATGCAGCTGATTGACGACGTTGCCTGCGTAGTCGCCTTCGCGATGAAGCGACGGAAGGCGGATGAGCACGTCGTTCTCCTGCGCCTTGCCGTACTGCTGAATCGTGGCGTCCGGGAGTTGCGAGCGGAGTTGTCCGAGCGGCGGCGGCTCGTTGAACTTCAGGATGATGCTCGCGCCGCCGGAGAAGTCGATGCCGAGGTTGATGCCCCTGGTGAAGTAAATGACAGCGCCCACGGCGATGAACAGCACGGACACGCCGACCCAGTAAAGGCGCCAGCGTACGAAGTTGTAATTGGCATTGACGAAAATCTGCATGGCTCTCTCCTCGTCGCTAGATGCTGATCGACGGGTGTCGTTCCTGTGACTTGTAGACGATGTCGAAGATCATCCGCGACACGAAGAACGCGGTGAAGACAGACGCGCCCAGACCGATGAGCAGCGTCACGGCAAATCCTTTGATCGGACCCGTTCCGAACTGGAAGAGGAACAGGGCCGCGATGATGGTGGTGAGATGGGTGTCGATGACCGTGCCGAACGCCCGTGAGAACCCGTTCTCGATCGCGGCGCGCACGGCCTTGCCGTCGCGCAATTCTTCGCGGATGCGCTCGAACACGAGAACGTTCGAGTCGACGGCCATGCCCAGCGTCAGGATGATGCCGGCGATGCCGGGCAGCGTGAGGGTCGCGTGGAAGTACGCCATCATGCCGAGCAGGATGACGAGGTTGAGCAACAGCGCGAGGACAGCGTTGATGCCAGCGCCGTGGTAGTAAAAGATGATGAACGCGATCAGGACGACGAAGCCGATGGTCGACGCCATCACGCCCTGACGGATCGAGTCGCGCCCGAGCGACGGGCCGACCGTCCGCTCTTCCATTGTGGTCAATGACGCCGGCAGCGATCCGCTGCGCAGAATCAGCGCGAGATCGTTGGCCTGCTGCGATGTGAAGCTGCCTTCGATCGTGCCGCGCTCGTCGATGCGGTTGTTGAT
>DASVHS010000642.1:0-6479 GCA_036382495.1 Thermoanaerobaculia bacterium
GGCACTGACGCCGAAGCACAGCAGATACAGAACTGGCATCACGACCTCGGCCTCCGCGGCGCGAACGCCTCGGCGAACGCTTCGGCGGCGCCCCGTGGACGCAGATAGATGAGGCGAGCCACGTCGGTCAACTCGCTCTCATTCAACGCCGCGAGCGTCTCGACCATCAGCGTCATTTTCTTTTCCGCCTTGTAGCGAAACGTGCGGCTCTCGGAATTCGTAATGAGGAGCTGCTTCTGCTGAAGGTGCGTCATCCGCAACTCGACGCGCTTCGAAGCGATCGCCGACATCGCGCCGGTGGCGTCGCCGGCGATGCGGAGACGGTCACGCACTTCGCCGGCACTCCACCATTGCTCGCGATTGCGAAACAGGAAGACGAGAACGTCGAGCGCCTCCTCCGAACCGATCTCTTCGTGAAGAAATCGGTGCAACTCTGTGTCACGCTCAACCATAGAAAGGAGCGGCCATCATAATGGAGCGTCTGGTGCGGCGTCTCCACGCAAAAAGAACGAATTTTCATGAAAGGAATCTGCCGATGACATTGCCTCCCTGCTACGAACCCTCCGACGACGATCCACATGAGCAACCCACCGATCCGACGCGCAGGAGGTTCCTGATCGGATCGGCGGCGGCAACCGCCGGACTGTTTGTCGCTCCGCTCATGGGTGAGGCCGCGCTGAAGAGTGCAGCGCAGAAATCCGCTGCCGATCCGAACGCGATGCCGGTCGCGCTCAACGTCAACGGTAAGTTGCACGAGCTGAAACTCGATCCGCGCACGACACTGCTCGACGCGCTCCGGGAGCACCTCGACATCACCGGTCCGAAGAAAGGATGCGATCAGGGCGCGTGCGGCGCCTGCACGGTGCTCGTCGACGGGCGGCGCATCAACTCCTGTATCACGCTCGCGGCGATGAACACCGGGCGGAAGATCACAACGATCGAAGGGCTGGCCGGCGATCAGCGCCTGCTGGCGATCCAGGCCGCGTTCATCCGCAACGACGGGTTCCAGTGCGGCTACTGCACGTCGGGGCAGATCTGCAGCGCGGTCGCAGTGATTCGCGAAGGTCACACGAAATCGGATGAAGAAATCCGCCAATGGATGAGCGGCAACATCTGCCGATGCGGCTGCTACGTGGGCATCGTCGACGCGATCAAGGAGGCCCGCAATGTATCCATTTGACTTCACGCTCGTCCACGACGCGGCCGGCGCGATCAAGTCGGGATCGCGTGACGCGGCGAAGTTCATCGCCGGCGGGACGAACCTCGTCGACCTGATGAAGTGCGATGTCGAGCGGCCCGCGCACATCGTCGACGTGAACGCGCTCCCGCTGGCGACGATCGAGCAGGTCGCCGGCGGCGTGCGCATCGGCGCGCTCGCGCGGATGGCTGACGTCGCGCAGCATCCGATCATCCTGCAGAACTTCCCCATGGTCTCGCAGGCGCTTCTGGAGAGTGCCTCGCCGCAGATCCGGAATGCCGCGTCGATCGGCGGCAATCTCATGCAGCGCACGCGCTGCCCGTATTTCCGCGAGTTGACGTGGACGCCGTGCAATAAACGCAATCCCGGCAGCGGCTGCTCCGCCATCGAAGGCGAAAACCGCCTCCACGCCATCCTGGGCACCTCCGATGCGTGCATCGCCACGCATCCATCGGATCTCGCCGTGTCCGTCGCTGCGCTCGACGCGGTGATCACGCTTCGTGGTCCCAACGGTGAGCGACAAGTCGCCGCGACCGATTTTCATCTGCTTCCCGGCAGCACGCCGAACATCGAGCACGACCTGAAGCACGGCGAGTTGATCACGTCGGTCTTCCTCCCCGATGCGCCGCACGCGCGTCATTCTGCGTATCTCAAGATCCGCGACCGATCGGCGTACGAGTTTGCGCTGACGTCGGCAGCAGTCGGACTCGACATCAGCGGCGGCACGATTCAGTCGGCACGCGTCGCACTCGGCGGCGTCGGCACGAAGCCGTGGCGCGCGAGAAATGCTGAAGCAATCCTCACTGGACAAAAGCCGTCGCCGGAGCTGTTTCGAAATGCGGCAGAAGGCGAGCTGACGAAGAGCGTTTCGTACGGACAGAACGGATTCAAGATCGAGCTCGCGAAACGAACGCTCGTCCGCGCGCTCACCGATCTCGCCGGAGGTGCAGCATGACGATCCCGATCATCGGCAAGCCGATCGATCGCGTCGACGGCAGGCCCAAAGTCACCGGCACCGCAAAGTACGCTGCCGAGCACACGCTCGACAACATGGCCTACGGCGTTCTCGTCATGAGCACGATTCCCGCGGGAGCGATCAAATCGATCGACGCGACTGCGGCGTTCAAGTCGCCCGGCGTGATCGACGTGATCTCGCACCTGAACTCGCCGAAGTTCAAAGTTCCGAAGCAGGGAAGCCTGCGCGAGACGTTTCTGCCGTTCACGGACGCGACGATCCATTACACCGGTCAGCGCATCGCCGTCGTCGTCGCGGACACGCTCGAGCACGCGACGCGCGGCGCGGAGCTCGTCAAGGTCACGTACGACCCGGCCGACGCGAAGGTCGACATGCAGAAGTTTCGCGGGGACGCGACCGATCGCTCCAAGAGCAAGTTTGCAAAGGGCGACGCCGATGCCGCGTTCAATGCTGCACCCGTGAAGATCGATCAGATCTATCGGACGCCCGAGGAGCATCACAATCCGCTGGAGGCACATTCGATCGTGGCGGCGTGGGACGGCGACCATCTCACGCTCTACGATTCTTCGCAGAACATTTTCGGCGCGCAGACCGCGTTCGCCGAGATGTTCGGGATTCCGAAGGAGAACGTGCACGTGATGTCGCAGTTCGTCGGCGGCGCGTTCGGCAGCAAAGGCGGCGTCTGGCCGCATGTCGTCATCGGCGTGATCGCCGCGCGCGAGGTGAAGCGGCCGGTGAAGCTCGTCGTCACGCGCAAGCAGCTCTACTTCGGCAACGGGCACCGTCCCGAGACCGAGCAGCGCGTCGCCCTCGGCGCCGGCGCTGACGGCAAACTCGTCGCGATCATCCACGAGGGCCTCTGCCAGGGCAACGATGTCTGCACGTATGCCGAGCGATTCGTTCGGCCGACGCAGGCGATCTACGCGTCCGACAACATCCGCGGCGAGAACCCGATTGTTTCGCTCAACCTGCCCAGTCCGACGTACATGCGTGCGCCCGGCGAGAATCCAGGCATGTACGCAATCGAATCGGCGATGGACGAGTTGTCGTACGCGCTGAAGATCGATCCCGTGCAACTGCGCCTGATCAATCACGCCGATGTGAATCCGACCGACGGCAAACCGTGGTCGAGCAAGTCGCTCAAGGAGTGTTATCAACAGGGCGCAGATCGTTTTGGATGGTCGAAGCGAAATGCCACGCCGCGCTCGATGCGCGACGGCCGCAACCTGATCGGCTGGGGCATGGCCTCGGCGACTTATCCGGCGCATCGCTCACCGGCCTCGGCGAAAGCGGTCGTCAGCAAAGACGGCTCCGTCGTCGTCAGCTGCGGCTCGCACGAGATGGGCATGGGCACGGCGACGGTCATGGCCCAGCTCGCGGCGGAGACGCTCGGCGTTCCGGCCGCGCGCGTGAAGTTCGAATACGGCGACACGACGCTGCCGACTGCGCCGATCTCGGCCGGGTCGCAGACTGCCGCGAGCGTCGGCTCCGCGGTCTACGGCGTGGCGATGGAGCTGAAGAAGAAAGTCGCGGCGCTCGACAATCTCGATCCGTCGACACTGACGGCGGACAGCTACCACGACACTCTGTCGAGGCATTATCTCGACTCGATGGACGCGCGCTTCGACGCGAAGCCCGAGCAGGACGAGAAATATTCAACGCAGGCGTTCGGCGCGCACTTCGTCGAAGTGGCGATCGATCAGGACATCCCCGTCGTGCGGATCCAGCGCATCGTCAGCGCGTTCGCCGCCGGCCGCGTCCTCAACGCGAAAACCGCCCGCAGCCAATACCTCGGCGGCATCATTCAAGGTGTCGGGATGGCCCTGATGGAGGAGACGCATCTGGACAAACGCTTCGGCTCGTACGTCAACGTGAATTTCGCCGAGTATCTCGTGCCCGTGAATCCGGACATCCGCGGGCTCGACATCATCATGGTCGAGGAGCGGGACGAGTTCGTGAACCCGATCGGCGTGAAGGGAATCGGCGAGATCGGAATCGTCGGCGTCGCGCCGGCCATCGCGAACGCGGTGTATCACGCGACCGGAAAGCGAGTGAGGGATCTGCCGATCACGATCGAGAAGCTGATGTAAATCGCAGTGCCCTCTCCCGCGTGCGGGAGAGGGTGGCCGAAGGCCGGGTGAGGGCCGGAGTAGACGCATAGCCGATCGGCCTCGTACAGCTTGAGCAATGACAAAATATCTTCTCTCAGCATTCATGGCTCTCGCTGTTTGTGGAACTCTCACCGCTGCCGACGACTCAACCTTTCTTCTCCCTCTCGGCCTTTTCCACGTTCCCGGTGCGTTCGGGTCGGTTTGGCAGACAGAACTGGCGATGCGAAACACAGGTGCTGAGACTCTCGAGGTTGCGCACGCCGGATCCCAATGCTCGATCGAATGTCCGTTTCCGGCATTCGAGCTCACGTCAGGTCAATCTCTCTTGATCCGTAATCAGTTGAATGAACCTCTTGTAGCGTCCACGTCAGGCCTTGTTCTTCACTTGCAAAGCCGGCAGGTTGCTTCACCAAGCAACATTCACTTCAATCTACGTATCCGCGACCTGTCGCGCACTTCAGCCACGGCGGGTACAGAACTACCGGTTGTTCGCGCTAATGAGTTCACGACCTTGCCCATTGAACTGCTGAACATCCCGGTAACTTCGGGTTTTCGTTTTACGGTTCGCGTGTTTCGCGACGAATCGCCGCGCCGCCGAACGCGCGCTTGGCGACATCCGCGTCGAAGCTCATGCGATGAGTCCTCACCTCTGGATCGAGATGCCGCGCGGGCTCGATGCGCATGACGTCGCCGATCGCGCGCGGCTGCGCGGAGTGGGAGTGGCGCCGGCGTCGGCGTTTACCGCGGATCACAATCGCACCGGCGGCGCGATGCGGGTTTCGATCGGAGCCATCACCGATGCGAAGCAACTCGAGAGCGCGCTGCGTCTCATCGCGTCGCTCGTGAGTCATCCGCGGCTGTCGACGGCCACAGTCGTTTAACTCGGGCGCGGCTGCGGGCAGGGCTTGCCGTTCTGCAGTGCATCCTTGATGTTCGACTCGAAGTCGGGCGCCACGAGGCGCGTGAGCGGCGAATACTGGCCGTCGCTGCCGATGACCGAGTTCCCCGAGATCGTGAACTTCACGTCGGAGCACAGCGGATCCGTGGCGCCCGCGTAGGGCACAGGCCGTGCGATCACGTGCCGTGTCGCGAAGATCTCCGGAGGCTTGCCGGTCCAGTTGCCGCTCGTGACGACATGGGGATCGAACGCCGAGATGAAGATGCTCGTATCCGGCTGCTCGATCACGTAGCAGAGGTACTCGACGTACTCGCCGTTCGCACGGAAGATGACCATTTTCGCTCGGGCCCGTCGCTTCGCGGCAGCGGTCTGCGACCACCCCTCCACCCGCCACAGAAGCGTATTGACGGGCACTTCCGGTCCGCGGGAGCACGCAGAGAGCAGCAGGGCGGCGGCAAGCAGTCGGCGCATGAAGAGATTGTACGGTGGCATTGAACCCGAATTGTGTGACGGCGTGGCACCCCCAATTCTTCTTGTGGACGACGACATCGCGCTTGCGCAGACGTGAGCGGGCTCTATGTCGTCGACGATGGTGGCCGCGGTGATATTGAAACCCGTCGACTTCGGCGTGCTCGCGGACTACGTGCTGGCAACGTATCGCCGCGCGATTCATGCCACGAGCGAAGTGGCGTGCTCACCGGCTCTCACACCCGCGATCACGACGCACTGCGGCGACTGCGGCGCTGAAATCACGCCCTGGATCTTCGACCCGCCCCACCCGGCCTCGCGCTCCGACACGTTCGAGCTGTGGCTCGGCACACCCTGCAGCCGATGCGGCACATCGCCGCGACTCGCCGGCGGCCGCAGCGAGTGGACGCCGCGAGCAGGGTACGCGTAATCACATGTCATCCCGACCCTGAGCGTAGCGAAGGCGAGGGACCCGGGAGGCGCAAACAGCATGTCATCCCGAGCGTGAGCGAGGGACCCTATGTGGTGGGAGGACCGGCCTTCCCACACCCACAAGGGGAAGGGATGCCTGACCACCCACCACATAGGGTCCCTCGCTCACGCTCGGGATGACATCGCATCGTGATCTTCGTCACGCTTTGCGATTTTGCCTGGCACATGCACATGAAGTTGTGCGAAACTTCTCGGCCCCGGAGGAACGAAACGGCTTGAGGATGTACTGCGAATGGTGTTTTGAGCGCGTCGATATCCATCACGCGGATGCGCCGTACGCCGAAGTCCTGCAGCACTTCATGAGCTGCACCCATCGTCTCCCGCTTCTCACCGAAA
>DASVHS010000643.1:0-2231 GCA_036382495.1 Thermoanaerobaculia bacterium
TGACGGTGCCGCGACCTTTGAGGCGCAGGTCGTGCGTCACATCCTGCGAAGCGCGGAGATAAACCTGATCGCGACGCACAGCCCCGCTCACCGCATCCCGCGCCGTCAGGTTGTACGTCCCCTCGGGGAAGATTTTTGCGAACGTGAAGTGACCGTTGATGTCGGTCGTGACGGTGACGTCCGGAAGCGGACCGACGGCGGTGACTTCGATTCCGGCGCCGGCGAGCGTGACGCCGTCGGGCAGATAGACCGTGCCGGACAGAACGCCGGAGATCGTGTTGACGAGCTTCAACGGGAAGTCGATCGTGTCGCCGTTCTTGGCCAGCGTTCCGCCTGCGCCGACGTTCGTCGTGAAGAAAGGCGCTGACGCGCTCACGCTGATGCCGCCGATGTTGACCCCGGTGAACCGGAATTTGCCGTTGGAATCGGTGCGGATGCGCTGCGCGATGCCGTCGGTGAGACTGCAGCTGTCGCCGTCGAACACTTTCCCGAGCAACTTCACATCGGCGCCGACGGCGGGGGAGTTGTCGGGATTGAGCACGGTACCGGTGACGGTGCCGGAGCCGCCGAATTGCAGGACGCCGAACGCGGTCGCGCCGTCGGACATGAGCGACGCGTGCGCCGAAGCCTGGTCGATGAAGCCGGGTGAGCTGCGCGTCGCGCGCGCCTGAATCGTTCCCAGCGGAAGATCTTCGAATCGAACTTTGCCGCTCAAGTCAGTCTTGAGCGCTGCACAGCCGCACGGATTCGCGCAGGCGCCGAGAAGCGCCACTTCCTGATCGGGAAGCGGATTGTGACTGGCGTCGAAGACCGTGAACTCGACGGCGCCGACGCCGGACAGCACGATCACCACATTCGTGATCAGCTGATTCGGCTGGCTGACGAGCACGGACGTGGCGCCGGCACGAAGACCGTCTCGCGATCGCGCCTCGATGCGCTGCGACGTCGACGGCTTGACGCTGATGCTGGTCAGTTCGAAGGAGCCGTCGGGGTTGGAGAGGACGCCGCTGCCGTCGATCGAGACGACGACGCCCGGCGCGATCGTGCCATCGGGGAACTTCACGAATCCGCGGATCGTGCCGTAGCCGTCGCCGCCGATGACGATTGCGACATCCTTATTAATGACATCACCCGCGGCAGCGATTCCGGTGGCCGTACCGAAGTCGCGCGAGTTGAGCGCTGCTTCGATCTTGTACTCGCCGGTCGGCATGCCTGTGAATGCGTACGCGCCGCTGGTGTCCGTCGTGGCGAGAGCGATCGGGAGGAACGATCCGTCGCCGGCGCGAACGTAGTAGACGACCTGGACCGCGGGGACGACGGTAACAATCGAGCCTTGAACTTTCCGGACGATGCCGTTCGCGCTGACCGTGCCGCCATCGAGTGTGAGATCGACGACTGCCGTCGTTCCGGGACGGTCGATGTGACCGTTGCTGCGTCCGAGACTCGTTCCGCTGACCGCGTGAACGGTAACGTCGCCTACGATGATGTTGTCGACGTGATAGCGGCCGCTTGTATCGGTTTGCGCAGTGCCGCCGCTCTGGCGATCGGTCTGGCTGATGACGAAAACCTGGGCACCGGAGACTGGCAAACCAGTCAACGTCTTGACCATTCCTGTGACCGAGCCGCGGCCGAACAGCGCGATGTCCATGGTGATCTGCTCGCCGGCGATGCGCACCGATGAGTTGAACGATCGGACGGCACCGGTGTTTGGATCCGTCGTCGCGATCTGGAACGGCATCCCGCAGTTGTCCTGACGGACGTAGCGCAACTCGTAGCGGCCGGTGTCGTCGGTCTTGATCGAAGTCAATCCGACGATGTCATCGAGCGGCGGCGTGCACGTGAGCTCCGGGTTCTGCGCGTATGTGATTGCCGCGTTGCGCACCGGAGTTCCATCCGCGTTGAGCACGCGGCCTGTGACGACCGCGCCGATATCGGCGAGGCGCGATTGCAGCGCCACGGTTGCGGCAGGTCCAATGACGAGACGGCCGTCCGCGACATTCGCCGCGCTGAACTGCGTCGGGACATACGGGCCTTCCGGTTGTTCGAGCTGGACGAACACGAGACGTCCGGAGAGCTGACGTCGCGCGGAGATGACTGAGTTTTTCGCGATCGTGTAATTCGTGACCGTTGCGACGCTGCCGGCGTCGACGACTCGATCGAAGAGAACTGCGGCGTGGAATCCGAACGGCGCTGCGCCGGCGAGCGTCTCCGGACCGATGACGGTTGCGGAG
>DASVHS010000644.1:0-3332 GCA_036382495.1 Thermoanaerobaculia bacterium
GTCGCTCTCCTTGCCGCCGCTGCGTTGTTCGTGTGGCTCATCACGAGTCGCGCGCGTGCGTTCCTGTTCGCGATCGGCTTCGTCGTTCCCGTTCTCGCCGTGCTGCTCGTCAATCGCGCGATGACCGGAAGCATGCTGCTGATGGATCCGGGAACGGTGTTCTACGAAGGCATGAACGCAAACGCGACCGGGTACGCCGGCGTCGCCCCTCGTATTGTCAAGGACATCGAGCAGGCGATTCCCGGCTCGGACACGATGCATGTCGCCTATCGCGTCGTGGCGTCGCGCGCGACGGGAAGGCCTGTGACGCGCGAGGAGGCGAATCGCTACTGGTCGCAGAAGGCGCTCGCGTTCGTCACGACGTATCCGATACGTGCGATCTCGCTCGTGTTGCGGAAGGTCCGGCTGCTCGTCTCCGCACACGATGCGTATGACGTTCCGTCGATGGTCTTGAAGGATCGATCGCTCGGCGGGCTGTGGATCTCGTGGGCGTTGTTGATCCCTCTGGCGATTGCTTCTGTGTGGAGGCGGGCTTCAGCCCGCCGCTTCGCGCAAAATGAAGGATCGCGGGCTGAAGCCCGCGGCCACACAGAATCCCGACTTCCGGTTCTGATCTATGTAGTTTGCGCGGCGGTCTCGCCGATCGCGTTCTTCGTCACGACGCGGCATCGGCTTCCTTTACTCGTCGGGCTCGCGATCCTCGGCGGCATCGCCGTTGCGACGCTGTGGAGATCGATCGTCGCGATCGTGCTCGTGGCCGCGACCGCAATCGCGTTCAGCATTCCGGGCGATCTGCAGCGTGAAGACGACTATCTCTGGACGGCGACGTTCGAGGTCAGCCGGGCGATGACGACGAACGATCGTGCCACCGCCGCCACATGGCTGCCGGAGAGTGTTCCGCCGTCGCCGCCGGATGCGTTGCGTGCCGCGGCGACGCGCGAGTTGAGTCGAACGACTTCACCGGCGCGTTCGTTCTCAATCGCCATCGCACTCCTTCACGCCGGCGATGCAGCGGCAGCCGATCAGATCCTGCAGAAGTTGCAGGCGATCGACTATCACCCGTACCGTCGAACGCGCGCGGTCAGTTCGGTTGCGTACTACCGCGCCCGGGCGCTGATCCAACTAAGACGGATGGCCGATGCGCGCACGCAGGCCGCACGAGCGCGGCAAGACGCGCCCGGCGACGCGGACGTCCTCGCGATGTCGGCATTCGCCGAGCGCGATCCGCGATTCGCGCGTGAGCTCGATCATCTCCACGATCCGTTCACGCGCGACTGGGCGCTTGCTCGCGCCGCATTCGCCGCCGGCGATCAGGCCACCGCTCACCGGCTGGCGTCGCGCGCCGCGGCCGCATGTCCGGAGTGGCCTCTGCCCGCCGATCTGCGCTGAACTACAATCGCACGCATGACCGTCGTCGCAACTCCCAGTCTGGAGGCCAACCCCCTTCGCGAAGGTCTGGATCAGGAGCGCGTTCCCGATGCTTCGTGCCTCGTGATCTTCGGCGCGTCGGGCGATCTGACGCAGCGCAAGCTCATCCCCGGCCTCTACTCGCTTGCGCACGACGGACTGTTGCCCGCGGGACAGACGATCATCGGCTACGCGCGTCCCGAGTACACGGACGAAGCGTTCCGCCTGGCGATGCGCGAAGCGTGCGACAAGTTCGCGCGCACGAAGCCCGTCGACGATGCGATCTGGCAGAACTTCGCGAAAGGTCTTTTCTACGTCCAGGGCGAATTCGGCGAAGAGGATGGCTACGAGCGGCTCCGCAAGAAACTCGAAGAGTGCGACAAGACGCGCGGTACTGGCGGACGCCGCCTCTACTACTTCGCTGTCCCGCCACAATTCTTCGAAACGATCTGCGCCATCCTGGGAAAGCATGGGATGGTCACCGATCCGGAGCGCGGCGGCCCGTACACGCGCGTCATCATCGAGAAACCGTTCGGTCACGACCTGGAGTCGGCGAAGGAGCTCAACCGCATTGCGGTGACGACATTCCGCGAGCGCCAGGTCTTCCGCATCGATCACTACCTCGGCAAAGAAACCGTGCAGAACCTGCTCGTTCTGCGTTTCGGCAATGGGATCTTCGAGCCGTTCTGGAATCGTCAATATATTGACCATGTCCAGCTGACGGTCGCGGAGTCGATCGGCGTCGAAAAACGCGGCAGTTATTTCGAGACCGCCGGCATCGCGCGCGACATCATCCAGAACCACATGCTGCAGCTCGTTTCGCTCGTGGCGATGGAGCCGCCTGTCGAGTTCGAGGCGAACGCCGTACGCGACGAGAAAGTGAAAGTGCTGCGCGGATTGCGCGAGTTTCCGGCCGGCCGCGAGGAACAGATGGCCGTCCGCGGTCAGTACACCGACGGATCGGTCCTCGGTGAGTCGGTGTCCGCGTATCGCAAGGAGCCGAACGTCGATCCGAATTCGAAAGTGGAGACGTTCGCGGCGATGAAGGTCTACATCGACAACTGGAGATGGGCCGACGTTCCTTTCTACATCCGCGCCGGCAAACGCCTTCCGAAACGCGTGACCGACATCTCGATCCACTTCCGCCCCGCGCCATATCCACTATTCAGCAAATTGAAACCGCCATCGAACATCCTGGCGATCCGCATCCAGCCCGACGAGGGCATCTCGCTCAAGTTCGACTCGAAAGTGCCGGGGCCGACCGTGCGCACCGCGCCGGTGACCATGGAGTTCCGTTACGCGACATCGTTCGGCGCGGAGCCGCCCGAGGCATACGAGCGGCTGCTGCTCGAGACGATGCTCGGCGACTCGACACTCTTCGCGCGCCGCGACGAAGTCGAGACGGCGTGGGCGTGGCTCGATCCGCTTCTGAAAAGCTGGGCTGACGATCCGCAGCCGCCCGCTTTTTATCCGGCGGGGACGTGGGGACCGGAAGCGGGCGAGGCGTTGATCGAACGCGATGGAAGGCGATGGAGGAGACCGTGACCGCGAACGAGGTCCCTCACGCGCACGCCCAGGAGCGTCCGATCGACTACTCCGCAATCGAGAAGAACCTCGCCGATTTGTGGCGCGCCGACAATGGTGACAAGAATGCGGTCACGCGTGCAGCGCTCTGGAACGTCATCGCGCACACCTCCAACGCGGGCGATCACGCTCACGCGGGCGAGACGCTGTCGCGGGCGAGCGAAGCCCTTCCTCAACGCGCGATCATCATCCGCGCCGACATGAAAGGCACCTCGGAAATCTCGTCGTGGATCAGCGCGAACTGTCATCGCCTCAGCGGAGACAAACAGGTCTGCTCGGAGGAGATCGCGATCATCGCCGGCGGCTCGCGTGTGCGGCACATTCCGCCGCTCGTCAGTGCG
>DASVHS010000645.1:0-1743 GCA_036382495.1 Thermoanaerobaculia bacterium
GGATCTATCGAACCTTCCACCGGCGCTGGTGATCACCGCCGGCTTCGATCTCCTTCGCGACGAAGGCGAGGCCTACGCGCAAGCTCTCGCCTCAGCCGGCACCCTCACGCGCCTCAAGAAGTACTCAAGCCTCGGACACGGCTTCATTCATATGACAGGCGTTTGCTCAGCAGCGCGACGGGCGATGATCGACATCGCACGCGAGTGGCGCGCAATCGCGGGCTGAAGCGACAGAGCCTTCTCCCCGCGACGCGGGGAGAAGGTGCGCGAAGCGCGGATGAGGGGCGTTTGATTACACCCTCACCCGGCGCTTCGCGCCACCCTCTCCCGCACGCGGGAGAGGGCGCACTAACGATGGATCACGAGACCGCGTGCGTTGACGCCGGCGGTCATGTCGGTGAATGCCTGGTTCACGTCCTCGAGCGGATACGTTCTGGTCAGCAATTCGTCGAGCTTGAGTTTGCCGTCGCGATAGAGCGACAGGATTCGCAGACTGTCGCGATGCACCTCGGCGCCGCCATACCAGCAGCCGAGGAGACGCTTCTCCATGATGGGAATGAAGAAGACGTTGAGACTCACGGACTCTTTTCGCGAACCGATGCCGATGACGACGCACGTGCCGCCCTTGCGCGTCGCCGCGTAAGCCTGCTCGATCGACTCCTTGCGACCGATCGCTTCGAACGCGTAGTCGACTCCGCGACCGTGAGTCAGATCGCGAATGGCAGCGACCGCATCCTGCGCCGAGGCATCGATCCCGTGCGTCGCGCCGAATGAAGTGGCCATCTCGAGCTTCCGAGGCATCATGTCCACCGCGATGATCTGCTCCGCTCCGGCGATCGCCGCGCCCTGAATCACATTCAACCCCACCCCGCCCGCGCCGAAGACCGCCACCCGGCTGCCGGCTTCGACGTTCGCCGTATTGAAAACGGCGCCGACGCCGGTCATCACCGCACAACCGACCAGAGCAGCTTTGTCGAGCGCCATATCCGACGGCAGCTTGATGCAGGCGTTGACCGGCGCGACGACGAACTGCGACAGCGCTCCCAGTCCGCAGAACGCCTGAAGATCTGCGCCGTCTTGATGCACACGCGAGCTGCCGTCGGGCCGTCGATGCGTGGCGTTGATCTGCGCGCCGACGTCACACAGATGCGGCTTCCCGATCCGGCAGTAGAAGCAAACTCCGCACGACGTTACCCATGAGAGCAGGACGGGATCGCCTTCCTGGAGGCCTTCCACTCCGTCGCCGACGCGTTCGATCGTTCCCGCACCTTCGTGGCCGAGCACGCAGGGAAGTTTCGCGGGCATGATTCCGGTGATGACGGAGAGATCGGAATGACAGACTCCGGTCGCAGCCATCCGCACGAGCACTTCGTTCGGCGCCGGCTCATCGATCGTCACCTCTTCGACGCGCACGGGTTCGTCGTGGCGGTAACAGACAGCGGCTCTCGATTGCATCAGACGTTCACGAAGCGGCGCATGTCGACATTCATGATGAGGCCGATGGACATGAGAAACATCATCGTGGCCGAGCCTCCGTACGACATCAACGGCAGCGGAATGCCCGTCACGGGCAGCAATCCGATCTGCATGCTGACGTTGATGACGACGTGAAACACGAAGAATGAGATCAGGCCGAGCACAAGGAACGCGCCGCCGCGGTCGCGGGCCTTCGCAGCGATGAGCAGCGCCTGCACGATCAGGTACAGATACAGCGTCAGAACGATGCTGACGCCGACGAATCCC
>DASVHS010000646.1:0-3318 GCA_036382495.1 Thermoanaerobaculia bacterium
TCGCAGCGCGTGCGGCGTCGACCTGGGCCTTCGAGATGTCGCCCTTCGCGCCGAGCTCCGACGCGCGTTCCCAGTCGTGTTTCGCTTTTTCCGCATTCGCGGCGGCGCGATTGATTCCGGCCTGCGCCTCGCGGATCGCGGCCTGCGACGTGTCGACGTTCTCGTGTGAGCTCTGCAAGCCGCCCTGCGCGGAAACGAGTGCACCCTGCGCGGTCGCGCGCGTGATCGCGACGCGTGCATCGCCATCGGCCGCCTGCGCTTGCGCGGTCTCGAGATCGCCCTGCGCCTGCGCGACTTTCACGTCGACGTCCTTCGGGTCGATGTCCGCGATGACGTCGCCCTTGTGTACGAGCTGGTTCTCCTGGATGTAGACCCTGGTGATCTGTCCTGCGACGCGAGGTGCGACCGAAACCACGTCCGCGGCGACCTGCGCGTTGTCCGTCGCTTCCTTACCCGACGTGATGAACGCGTAGATCAGGTAGACGATGACGAGCAGCACGACCGCACCGCTGATGATGAAGTACAGCCGTCGCGCGCGCTCTTGAGCGATCACCGGCTCGTGAGCGGCGACGTCGGGAATTGCCGTAGCAGAATTCGAAACTTGATCAGCCATTACATCTCCACATGAACTTCGATCTTCTCGCCGCCGGCTTTCGGCGCCTTGAGGAGAAAAACGAGCGGTAGTACACAAAGGAACGCGATTCCCGCGACCATGAACATTTTCTCGAACGCGAGCATCATGGCCTGCTGGCGGATCGATCCGTCGATCATCCTCGCAGCCGTGGCCTGGGCCGCGGCGGAATCCATCCCGCGGCCCATGAGCATTCGTTGAATCGACAGCAGGCGCGCCGCGACCTCCGGCCGCGACGTCGTGACGCTCGGCAGCATCGTGTCACGGATGCGCGTCGCGTTCCGGCTGAGCATCGTCGCGAAGATCGCCAGACCGACCGAGCCGCCGGTCTGGCGCAGCAGTGAGTTCAATCCCGTCGCGTCGGGCATTCGATGCCGCGGGATCGTGCTGAGCGCCATCGTCGTCAGCGGGATGAACAGGCAGCTGAACGCGACACCCTGAATGATCAACACGTTGACTATTCCGCGCGACGACGTTTCCAGCGTGTAGTGACCCATCAGCCATGCCGTGTACGCAAACAGCACGATGCCGAACGCCACGACCGCGCGCGGCGAGACCTTGTTGTAAAGGCGGCCGACGATCGGCATGACCACGAGCATCGTCAGCGACCTGGGCATCAACGCCAGTCCTGACTGCGTCGCCGTGAACCCGAGCATGGTCTGCATGTACAGCGGCAGAAGGAACGTGACGGTCATCAGCATCGCGAACATCACCGCGCCGATCAACGTGCCCGACGTGAACACCATGTCCTTGAACAGCGAGAAGTCGACGGCCGGATACGCGGCACTCAATTCCCGGATCACGAGCATCACCAGCGACACGATTGCAATCAGAGTGATGATCTTGATCTCGTTCGACTCGAACCAGTCGTTGCGGTTTCCTTCCTCGAGCACGTACTGCATGGTCCCGAGTCCGACGATGAGCATCGCGATGCCGGACCAGTCGAGGTTCTTGCGCTGACGTTCGGCCATCGCATGCTGCGCCACGAGCACATCCTCCGGCTCGTGAACGAAACGCGTGACCATGATCAGCGACACGATGCACACCGGGATGTTGATGAAAAAGATCCACGGCCAGCTGTAGTTGTCGACGATGTAGCCGCCGAGCGTCGGACCGAATGCCGGACCGAGGACGACGGCCATGCCGAAGACGGCCATGGCCATGCCTTGCTCCTGCGGCGGAAACGTCTGCCGCAGGATGGCCTGCTCGGTCGGCTGCAGGGCGCCCGCTCCGAGGCCCTGAATCACGCGGAAGAAAACGAGAAGCGGCAGCGTGTGCGCGAATCCACACAACGCCGAACCGACGCCGAACAGCAGCAGGCAGAAGAGATAGACGCGTTTCTGTCCGAACAATCGCGCGAGGAAGCCGGTCAGCGGCATCACCATGACCGTGGCGATCACGAAGCCGGTCGTCACCCAGGTGATCTGTTCGATCGTCACGCCGAGCGAGCCGGTGAGGTGAGGGACGGCCACGTTGACGATCGACGCGTCGATCGCGCCCATCAATGTCCCGAATGTGATCGACACGGTGACGAGCCATTTGTTGACGGGCTTTCGTTCTGTCGTCGCCGAAAACGGCGGTGCCCCAGTGAGAGCGGTGGTTGTCACGGAGGGCTTCCCACCAGTCCGTGGATCTCGCCGGTCGCGTGCAGCAGATCGAAATGTGCGGCCGCGGCGTCGGCCTGCGCGGAGATCAGGTCTTCATGCGCCTGCCGGTACGTATCCTGCGCACGATCGACTTCGACAGGCGAGCCGTAACCCGCCTCACGCCGATCGCGCGCCACGGTCAGCGCCTCTTCTGCGACTTTCACCGTGTCCGACGCCACCTGCTCACGCGCCTCGGCGCTCTCGAGATTGAGAACCGAGCGGCGGACATCCTGTTCGACGTCGCGCTCGCGTTGCGTCCTTTGCAGCTCGACGTCATGCAGTTGCGCTTTGGCGCGAGCGATAAAGATGTTGATGTCCGCACGATAAAGCGGAACGGCGACGGAACCGGCGATCCGGCGCGTCCAGCGAAGGTCGGTCGACTTGTTGCCGCCGTAGTCGCCTTCGAAATCGGCGGCGAGACTCGGCATGCGACGCGACTTCGCGGCGATCACGGCGAGTTGCGCCGAGCGTTCGCGCGCCTCCATCGCTTTCAGATCGGGCCTATTGGCGCGAGCCGTTGCCAGTGCGGTGTCGGCGCGAGGAGGCGCGCTGGAGGAAGGGATGGGATCGGCGATGACCACATCGGACCCCTCATCGGCGCCGATCGTGTTCAGCAGCGCGAACATCGCGTTCTGCCGGTCGTTCTGCGCGAGCAGGAGCGCCTGCCGCGATCGCGCGAGCTGCACATTTGCCTGCGCAACATCGAGTCGCGTGCTCGTGCCTGCCTTGAATTCATCGTTCGCGACTTCGGCCAGCCGCGTGAAGAGCGCGACATCGGACTGGCGCGACGCGACCTGCGCCGTCGCGCGCTGCACGATCACGTAGAGCCGCGATACCGCCTGCGCGACGTCGTTCTCCGCCTGTTCCGTTTCCCACTTACTGGCCGCGACGCCCGCGCGAACCGATTGCCAATGACGAAACGCCGCGATATTGAAAAGCTGCATCGCCGCGCTGAGGTTCGCGTCGGTGACGTTGAACGGTCCGACGACCGCCGGCACGCCCGGCAGAGAAAATCCGAACGTCTGCAGATTGAGCGATTGG
>DASVHS010000647.1:0-7537 GCA_036382495.1 Thermoanaerobaculia bacterium
CGCCTGGACCTGGTAGAAGTATCCCTCGTTTGCCGACGCGGTCTCGTCGAGGAACGACGTGGCCGCCGGCGGTGATGGCGGGCCGAGGTTCGTGTACACGCCATTTTGCCAACGCCAGACGGTGTAAGACGTCGCGCCATCAGACCCGCTCCATGAGACCAGCACTGCGGGTGGCGTCGAAGCGAGCGCGATGACGTTCGTCGGCGGAAGAGGAGGGGCCGCCAGGACTACCGAGCTCAGAGCCACGGTACCGAGCACGAAACAGACAGACACCTGTGAAGCACGATGGAACGATTTCATGCGGGGACTCCTCAAATCATTGGATGCAAGCTCACACCTGCCTGGACCCTGGGAGCCCGAAAAAATGTGAGAGTGGCAAAAGCAGGTCTACTCCAGCTCCGGGAAGGAATCGGCGAGATCGGAATCGTCAGCGGCAGGCGATCGTGATCGAGAAGCTGATGTGAATCTCAGCGCCCTCTCCCGCGGGAGGATGTCATACCAGCGGGAGTGATACGGTTGCTGTGCCAACGCTGTCCACGCGTTGGAGCGTCCACACCTACTTCATCGTCGCCAGGTGGCTGTACATCTTCCAGCGCACGTCGACGTCGTCCTGCGCGGCGGCCATCTGATCCGGCGTCGCATCCCGGAACCGGCCCTCGCTCTTCATCAGGTCGGACACCGGGATCTTGAGGCCCTTCGTGTCGAGCTGGAACGGCTGATCGGGATGATGGCGGTAGAGCAGCCACTGTCCTGAATCAACCATCTTCTTCTGCTGCTTCAAACCGTTCACCATGTCGATCCCGTGGGCGATGCAATGCGCATAGGCGATGATCAATGACGGCCCGTCATACGCCTCGGCCTCGATGAAGGCCTTCAGCGTGTGCTCGTCCTTCGCTCCCAGCGCCACGCTCGCCACGTACACATTGCGATACGTCATGGCGATGAGACCGAGGTCCTTCTTGGCGGCGGACTTGCCACCGGCGGCGAATTTGGCGGACGCCGCGCGGGGCGTCGCCTTCGACATCTGCCCGCCCGTATTCGAGTACACCTCGGTGTCGAGGACGAGGATGTTCACATTCTTGCCGCTCGACAACACGTGATCGAGTCCGCCGAAGCCGATGTCGTACGCCCAGCCATCGCCGCCGATGATCCAGACGCTCTTCTTCACGAGCAGGTCGGCGAGCGCGAGCAGCTGCTGCACGTCGCCGAGGGGGCGTTTCTGCATTCGCGTTACGAGCTCGAGCTTGCGGAGCTTTTCTTTCAGGACCACGACACGCTGTCGCTGCTCGTAAATCCCGGCCTCGTCGTTCTGCGGCGATTCGATCAGCTCCTGGACGAATGTCTCGCCGAGTGGCTGCGCGAGTTTTTTCAACAGATCCGTTGCGAAGTCGCGCTGCTTGTCGATCGACAGCCGGAAACCAAGCCCGAACTCGGCGTTGTCCTCGAACAGCGAGTTGCACCAGGCCGGCCCGCGGCCTTCCGCGTTCGCTGACCATGGAGTGGTCGGCAGGTTGCCGCCGTAGATCGATGAGCAGCCGGTCGCGTTCGCGATGACCGCGCGGTCGCCGAAGAGTTGCGTGACGAGTTTCAGATACGGCGTCTCGCCGCAGCCTGCGCATGCTCCCGAGAACTCGAACAAGGGCTGCTGCAACTGCTGGTGACGGATCAGTCCGGGGTTGAGCTTGCGCCGGTCGAATTCGGGCAGGTTGAGGAAGAAGTCCCAGTTCGCGGCTTCGCTCTCGCGGAGCGGAGGCTGGGGCTGCATGTAGAGCGCCTTCCGGTTCGGGACGGTCTTGCTCTTGGCCGGACAGACGTCGACGCAGATCGCGCAGCCGGTGCAGTCTTCCGGCGCGACCTGGATGGTGTAGACGAGCCCCGCCCAATCCTTGTGCATCGGTTTCAGCGACTTGAACGTCTCTGGTTTTCCCTTGAGCAGGTCTTCGTCGTATGCCTTGATGCGGATCGTCGCGTGCGGGCAGACCATCGCGCACTTGCCGCATTGAATGCAGGCAGCGGCGTCCCATACCGGGATGTCCTGTGCGAGGTTCCGCTTCTCGTATCGTGCCGTCGACACCGGAAACGTGCCGTCGCACGGCATGGCGCTGACCGGAAGATCGTCCCCGCGGCCCGCGAGAATGGCGTAAGCGAGTGGAGGACAGGCGCCCGCGCCTGTCTGGACAGGCAGGATTGCCTGTCCTCCATCATTCATGTCGACTTCGTGCAGATTCTCGAGCGCCGCATCGACCGCGCGCAGATTTCTTGCGATGACGTCCTCGCCCTTCTTCTTGTATGTCTTCCGGATCGACTCGCGGATGGCGCTCAGCGCCTGCTCCTGCGGAATCACGTTCGCGAGCGCGAAGAAGCAGACCTGCATGATCGTGTTGATGCGGTTGCCCATTCCTGACTCGCGCGCGACGCGCGTCGCGTCGATGGAAAAGACGCGGGCTTTCTTCTCGGCGAGCTGCTGCCGCAACGCCGCCGGAAGCTGATCCTCGACGCCGTTGAACAGGAAGATCCCGCCCGGCGCGAGCTCCTTCGCCACGTCGTACCGCGACATGAGGGCAGGCTGATGACAGGCGACGAGGTTTGCACTCGTGATCAGGTACGGCGCGTGGATGGGCCGCGGCCCGAATCGCAGATGTGAAATCGTGACGGCGCCGGCTTTCTTCGAGTCGTACACGAAGTAGCCCTGCGCGTACGAGCCGCTGTCGCCGATGATCTTGCAGCTGTTCTTGTTCGCGCCGACCGTCCCGTCGGAGCCGAGGCCGTAGAAGACGGAGCGGATGACGTCGGAAGACTCGGTGGAGAACGAGGGATCGTATTTGAGGCTCGTGTGCGTGACGTCGTCGTTGATCCCGATCGTGAAGCTGTTGCGCAGCGACGACTCGCGCAGATGATCGAAGACGCCCTTCACCATCGCCGGCGTGAATTCCTTCGACGACAGACCGTAACGTCCGCCGATCACACGCACGTCGCGGCCGGACCCGGACAGCGCGCTCATCACATCGAGATAGAGCGGTTCGCCCGAGCTTCCCGGCTCCTTGGTGCGATCGAGAACAGCAACCGTGGTTACCATCGGCGGCAGCACGTCGAGCAGCCGTTTCATGTCGAACGGGCGGAACAGGCGTACTTTGACGACTCCGGTCTTCTCGCCGAGTGCCGTCAGCGCATCTACGGTCTCCTCGCCCGTCGCGCACGCGGATCCCATCAGCACGACGACACGCTCCGCGTCGGGTGCACCGTAGTACTCGAATGGCGCATAGCGCCGTCCTGTGATCTTCGCGAAGCGGTCCATCGTCTCGACAACCGCATTCACGCAGTCGCTGTAGAAGGGATTCGCGCGCTCGCGGGCCTGGAAGAACACGTCGGGATTCTGGGCGGTGCCGCGAATGACCGGATGATCGGGCGACAGCGCACGTGCGCGGTGATCGAAGACGAGCTCGAGGTCGATCATCGCCCGCAATTCCGGCTCGGTGAGCAGGATCGTCTTGGCGATCTCGTGCGACGTGCGGAAGCCGTCGAAGAAATGGAGAAACGGGATCCGCGACTCGAGCGTGGCCGCCTGCGCGATGCAGGCGAAGTCGTGCGCTTCCTGCACGTTTGCCGAGCAGAGCATCGCCCAGCCCGTTCCGCGCACCGCCATCACGTCGCTGTGGTCGCCGAAGATCGACAGCGCATGCGTGGCGATCGTCCGCGCCGCGATGTGAAACACCGCCGGCGTGAGCTCGCCCGCGATCTTGTACATGTTCGGGATCATCAGCAGCAGTCCCTGCGACGAGGTAAAGGTCGTCGCCAGCGATCCGGTCTGCAACGCGCCGTGCACAGCTCCCGCCGCGCCGGCCTCGCTCTGCATCTCGACGACGGACGGCACCGTGCCCCACAGGTTCGGCCGCTTCTGCGCCGCCCATTCGTCGGCCCACTCGCCCATCGTGGACGCCGGGGTGATCGGATAGATGGCGATGACTTCGTTGAGGGCGTAGGCCACCAGCGCGGCGGCCTCGTTACCGTCCAGCATTGCAAAGGTTGATTCGCTGCTCATGCCGTAACGTTAGATTGCGTCCGAACATGGGCCCATGACCGCCATCATTCCGCGGTGTGACAACCGTCACTCGGCGAGGCGACAGAGCACATACCGGCATGTTCGCGGTGTCTCTACATTGGCTTTGTGCCGGACCAACCGGAATTTCGGAAACTCCTGGACGACGTCGTCGACGCTTTGCGATGGGATCCCCGCGCCGACTCGACGAACGTCAGCGTCGCGATGCTCGGCGGGACCGCCATCCTGAAGGGCAGCGTTTGCTCGCTGAATGAGCGCTGGTGGTGCGAGCAGATCATCAAGCGCATCCGCGGCGTCACGTCTATCTGCAACAAGATCCAGGTCCGCCTGACGATCGGCGACTACCGCACCGACGAGACGCTGCGGCGAGTCATCGGCGAGTTGTTCGAGGCCATGACCGGCATGCCGCCGGAGCGTCCACATGTGACCGTGCGAAACGGCTGCGTCACGCTGCGCGGGTCCGTGCGCAGGCCCTACCAGAAGCAGCTTCCGGAACAGGCGGTGCGCCGGATCGCCGGTGTCCGTGGCCTGACGAACTTCATCAGGATCACCGGCGATCAGCTTCTCGGCGAGGATGTGAAGCCGCAGCTCGAGACGGAGCTGAGCCGCCGTCTGCCCGAATGCTCGATCCGCGTTCGCGTCGCGGACGCCAGAATCGTTCTCCGTGGGACGGTTCGCACGTGTGCGGAACGCGACGACGTCATCGACCTCGCCTGGTGCGCCGCCGGCGTCGCCTCGGTCGATGACCGGATCGTCGTACGCCCGTGAAACAGCCGGACGTCGTTCTCGTTCATCCGCCGAGCATCTACGACTTCCGCGAGCGCTCGATCTCGTTCGGCCCGATCAGCGACGTCATCCCCTCGTCGCCGGTCTTCGAGATGTACCCGGTCGGCTTCCTGACTCTGGCCGCGTATCTCCGGCGCCGCGGCTATCGCGTGCGGATCGTCAACCTCGCGCTGCTCATGCTGCGCAACCGGCGATTCGACGCTGAACGCTTCCTGCGCAAGCTGAAGCCGCGGCTCTTCGGGATCGATCTGCATTGGCTGCCGCACGCACAGGGCGGCGCGGCGGTCGCTGCCATACTCAAGCGACTGCATCCCGAGATCCCGATCGTCTTCGGCGGAATCTCGGCGACGTATTTTCATGAAGAGCTGATCCGCGATCCGGCTGTCGACTTCGTATTGCGCGGAAGCGTCACCGAACCGGCCTTGCTCGCGCTCGTGCAGAGTCTGGAGAGCGGCGGTCATGCCGCTGCCCTCGGCCGGGTGCCGGGGCTGACGTGGAAGAGCGACGGCGAGGTGCATGTGAACCCCGCCATCCCATCGCCTCTCTGCCTCGACGACTTCGACTTCGACCTCGGTTCCATGATCCGCGATGTCGTCACGCATCTCGACTTCTGGACGACGATCCCGTTCCGCACGTTCTGGCAACATCCGATTACTGCCGTGTTCACCGTTCGTGGATGCGCGCATGGCTGTGTGACGTGTGGCGCATCGCGGTCGTCGTTCCGACGGTTCATGCCGGGAACGCATCCCATCTTTCGTACTCCGGCGGCCATCGCCAGAACCGTTCGCGATCTGGCGTCGTTCACGCGAGCACCGATCTTCGTCGTCGGCGATCTGCGTGATGGCGGAGCGGAGTATGCGCAATCCGTCCTCGATGCGCTGGCTTCCCTGCCCGTATCCAACCGCATCATCTTCGAATTCTTCGGACCACCGCGCGGCTCATTCGTCGACGCCATCGAGCGCGCGATCGCGCACTGGGGCACCGAGATATCGCCGGAGAGTCACGACCCGGCCATCCGCGCGCGACTCGGCAAGAGCCATTTCACGAACGAAGAGTTGGAAGCGTCGATCGATCACATGCTCGCGCATCGCTGCGAGCAGCTCGATCTGTTCTACATGACCGGTCTGCCCGGCCAGACGTACGAGAACGTGATGGAGACGGTCGACTCGATCGAGGCATTGTTCCGCCGGTTCGATGCGCGCCTCGGCGCATTCATCACGCCGATGGCGCCGTTCCTCGATCCCGGCAGCGACGGCTTCGAACAACCCGAACGTCACGGATATCGGCTGTTCGCCCGGACCCTTGCCGAACATCGAGCCTTGCTCGAACAGAACGACTGGTCGCGGATGCTGAATTACGAGACCGAGTGGATGACGCGCGAGGAGATCGCGCGCGCGACCTGCGATGCCTCAACAAGACTCGAGGTCGTGAAGCGGGGGCACGGACATACGACTGAGCTTTTCCCGGCCGCTTCGTTTCTGCGCAATTTCAGGATCGCTGGAATTCTGCGCTTTCTGGCGAAGGGGTTGTCCCTCCCCCGCTTCCGGGAGAGGGACAACTCGATGGCTATTTCTTCTTGGCGAATTCGCGAATGACTTTGATGAGGCCGTCGATCGTCTTCTCATCGATCTTGCCTTTGTAGGCGGGCATCTTGTTCTTGCCGTTCTCGATGATCTTCTCGAGCTCCTCGTCCTTCGCCTTCTGAACGTCGTCGGAACTGAGGTCGCGGACCTTCATGGTCTTGCCGGTTGGGGTCTGGCCGGTGCCGTCGGGACCGTGGCACATCGCGCACTTCGACTTGTAAACCGCAGCGGCGTCATCGGCCGATGCGACGACAGGTAAAGCGATGATGAACACAGCAATCAGAAAAACCAGGGACCGTGATCTCATTCGTTCTCCTTATTTCTTCGCCAGATCGCGCATGTGCGTGACCAGCGAGTTGATCTCAGCCTCGGACAGCTTGGCCTTGTACGCCGGCATCTTACCCTTGCCGTCCGCGGTAACCGTAAACAGCTCTTTGTCGGTCTGCTTCTGCACGTCGGCCGAACGCAGATCGCGCAGCTTCATCGACTTCCCCATCGTTGTGTCACCGCTTCCGTCGGCCGCGTGACACATCGCGCACTTCGCCTTGTAAAGCGCAGGACCGTCTGCAGCATGAGCGGACATGGGCAGGACGACTGCGAAGAGTGCTGCGATCAGAATTGCCGAAACACGATTCTTTTTCATACAACCTCCGTTGGTTACATGCCGCCGCCGGTGTGGCAGTCGGCACAGTTGACAGCCCGCAGATCGCCAAGATCGACGGGATGCTCGAATTGCGCATTCGTCTGGTTTTCCGTCAGCACGCTGTGACAGATCGTGCATTCCTTGCTGATCTTCTTACCGTCCTTGCTGACGTGCTGATCGTCGTGACAGCGGAAACATCCGCTGGACATGAAGTGACCGACATTGTCGGGATGCGTGCGCCAGTCGACCTTCATCTCCGGGAATCGAGTCGACGCAAAGATCGACTGCAGCGCCGCGACGGCCTGGTCGATCTGCGGCTTCCTCGAGCCGTACACAGCCGGATAGGTCTTCTGGTAGTACGCCGGAAACTCCGTCACGATTGCGCGCTGGGCCTGCGGCGTCGTGTTGTAGTCCTTCGCCAGCACCGCGACGGCCTGCTGCTTCACGTAGGGCAGGGTCTTGTCGATA
>DASVHS010000648.1:0-2012 GCA_036382495.1 Thermoanaerobaculia bacterium
ATCGCAAGATCCGTAAGAATCAGATCGGGTTTCGTTTCGATGAACCGCGCCAGCGCCGCGTTTCCGTCGCGCGCGACGATCACGTCGTAGTCATGCGCCGTGAGCTGATCCGCGATCGCAGAACGAATCAAGTCGTCGTCGTCGACGACAAGGATCGTGGAACGCTTCACGACAACGACTCGACGAGCGCCCTTCGCTGCGCCGCCGGCAGGTCGATCCTGGCGATCGCGCCACCTTCAGGACGATTCAGCAGCGTGACCTCTCCATGATTTGCCGCGGCCAGAGCACGGGCGATCTCGAGACCGAGTCCACGACGGCTCGTATCGCTTGCCTCCTCCGCCTCAGCGAGGAAGCGGCGCGAAGGCTCGGACGCGCGCGCGATGCCCGGACCTTCATCGACGACCTCCATGCGCACTTTCTCGGAGTCGGACGGATGCCGTTGCGCAGTCAGAAGAATGTGTCCGCCCGGTGGAGAGATGCGGTCCGCGTTCTCGATGAGGTTGACGAGGATCTCCACGGCGAGAATGGGATCGACGAAGACGTCGGGGCAGTCGGGACTGATCACGACGTCGATCGGCCGTCGCTCAGCGATCAGAGCGAGATACTCGCGCGCAGCATGAAACAGATCGGCGGGCGGCGCCGGCTCCGGTCTTGGCACTGCCGTCCCCGACTCGAGCCGTGCCATCGTCAGCAGATTTCCGATTCGGCGCCGCAGGCGATCGGCTTCCGTGGCGATCGTTTCGAGCACAGCGCGATCGGCCGATTCCGGCGGGACACGATCGCGCAAACGTTCGATCTGAAGCGCGATGGCGACGAGCGGCGTGTTGAGATCATGCGAGACGGCGCGAAGGATTGATGTCTTGAGTGCGTCGGATTCCCTGAGCGCCTGGAGGTGTGCGCCTTCGGCGACGAATCGCTCTCGCTCCACGGCAAGCGCGAGAAGCGCCGCCACAGACTCGACGGCACGAACCGTCGCGCGCGTTCCGCGCACGACGAGAACTCCCGCGATCCGTCCTCCGACTTTGAGCGCGACGTAAAGCTCCCGTCCGTTGCGCCCCGGAAACTCCAGCGTCTGTCCGTGGCGGCCGACGCCCGCGACGAGGTCTTCGATCTCGTCTTCCTTCGGACCGGACCACGAGACGACCTGCTGCGCATGCGGACTGCCGGCGAACAGGAGCAGCCCGCCTCCCGTCGCTTCCACACTTCGCAGCACCCGCGCCGTAGCCTCGGCCACCGCGCCGACGCGGCTCGTCGCCGCGAAGAGGTCGATGCTCAGCTCGTAAAGTGCCTCGATCTCACGTTCGCGCTCCGTCGCGTGCGCAGTCTGCGTGCGCGCGTCGACAAGAAGGCGACTCACGACGAGAGACGCGATGAAGAACGAGGCCAGTGCGACCCAGTTCGCGGGATCCTGGATCGTAAAGGTGCGGACCGGCGGCAGGAAGAAGAAGTTGTAGCAGGCAGTCGCCACGATCGAGCTGACGAGCGACGTCGTGAGACCACCCCACAACGCAACGAAGAGAATCGCGATGAGATACGCGAAGCCGACTGTCGCGGCGTTGGCGCGGAGTGCAACGCCCACAGCCGTGAGCGCAGCGATGAGCAGCGAGGCGAGCGATAACTTCAGAGCGATGCCCGCCCATCCAGGCCGGTGAGAATTTCCGTTCGTGGCCATGTTCCGTTTCCTGTCCGCTGCTACGAAGCCAAAACGCGGATCGGCAGGACGATCGCCTGGAGACCGTCGAATTGCAGCCTCCGCTGAATCGCATTCGGAGTCTCGTTGTGGAGGAACCGGTAATACCACTTCTCTTCTTTGAAGATGAGTTTTCCGAGGAAGAAGATCGCTTTCGGAAATTCCTCGACGACTTTGAGGCAGATCTGATGAGTCGTGTCGACGGCTTCCGTTAACTGTATCGGGCACTGGAAATGGCGGGGAATCCGCAGGGCCTGGCGGTTTCTCACTCGAGCATTCGGGCGCAACTGCTGCGGCAAGTGGCGGACGCAATTACCCAGGC
>DASVHS010000649.1:0-3577 GCA_036382495.1 Thermoanaerobaculia bacterium
GAAGAGGAAAAACAGAAGGTGACCGAGGAAGTGACGGTCACGGCGCGAAAACGAGAGGAGACGATTCAGGAAATTCCGATCTCCGTCGCGGCCCCGACGGCGTCGGAACTGCGTGACCGCGGCGCCGAGAACATCGAAGACGTCGCCGCGAATGTCGCCGGCTTCACCGTTCAGAACCTCGGACCGGGCCAGAGCCAGATCGCAATGCGCGGCGTGTCTTCCGGCCAGATCGTGCGCGACCAGCCTGGAGTCAAGGAGCAGGTCGGCGTCTACCTCGATGAGTCGGTCATCTCGCTCTCGCTGTTCACGCCCGACATCGATCTCTTTGATCTGTCGCGTGTGGAAGTGCTGCGCGGACCCCAGGGCACGCTGTTCGGATCCGGCTCGGAGTCGGGCACGGTCCGCTACATCACGAACCAGCCGAAGCTGAATACTCCCGAGTCGGCCGGTGAGGTCGGAGTAGAGACGATCGCGAACGGCAGCGTCGGCGGCGACGTGAAATTCGCGACGAACGTGCCGATCGGCACTACCTCCGCGATGCGGCTCGCCGCGTATTACACACGATACGGCGGCTTCATCGACGCCGTGCAGCCGAGTCTCTCGATCAATAAGGACGTCAACGACGGATACCGCGCCGGCACGCGCGTGTCGTTCCTGTTCAAGCCCAGCGATCAGTGGAGCATCACACCGCGCATCGTTTACCAGCGCGTCGACATGAACGGATGGAACCGCATCGACGTGTTCAACATCCTCGCCAACCCGTACACGACGACGCGGCCGCAGGTCCAGCTCGGCGATCACCGCCAGTTCACGCAGATCGGCGAACCGTTCACCGACAAATTCCTCCTCGGCGACGTGAACGTCAGCTACAACCTCGGTGGCGGCACGACGGTGACGTCCGTGACTTCGTACACGGACCGCAATGTGCTGGTCGTGCGCGACGCGGGTGCACTCACGTCGAGCATCACCGGCGGCTCGATCGGGCAGCCTGCGCCTGTCTACACGTTGAACTCGCCGCTCAACGATTCGACGAAGGCAAAGGTTTTCACGGAAGAAGTCCGCATCGCCGGCGGCACGAAGCAGTTTCAGTGGGTCGCGGGCGGATTCTTCGATCACATGAAGCGTCATTACGCGCAGGATCTGGCGGTGACCGGCTTCACAGCGGTGTCGGGGATTCCCAGTGCGAGCGTGTTTGCGCCGACCGACGCGCTGTTCTGGTCCGATCTGAATTACAACTTCCATCAGTACGCGCTGTTCGGCGAAGCGACGTACTCGATGAACGATCGCTTCGAGCTCACCGGCGGGCTCCGCTTCTACAACTACAAAGAGGACCGCACGCAGATCTTCGACGGTCTCTTCGGAGAGGGTGGCGACGGGAAGCCGCAGTTGCAGCCTGGCTCAGCGAAAGCGAACGGCATCGCGCCGCGCGTGATGGCGAACTGGAAAATCAGCGATGCATCGCGCCTCTACGCCCAGGTTGCGAAAGGATTTCGTCTCGGCGGCATCAACGATCCGCTGAACGTGAGTCTCTGCACGCCGGCCGACCTGCAGACCTTCAGCGGTCACGACAGCTGGAACGACGAGACGCTCTGGAACTACGAAGTCGGCTCGAAGAACCGAGTGATGGGCGGCCGCGGATCGGTCAACGTCGCGGCGTTTTATGCGGACATCAAAGATCTTCAGGCGACCGTCACGGCGGGCTCGTGCTCGTCACGTCTCGTGTTCAACGTTCCGAAGGCGCGCAGCGCGGGTGCCGAGATCGAAGTGAACATGGCTCCGACGCCGGCATTCGACTTCTCCCTCTCGGCGACGCATACAGACTCGAAGTTGAAATCGACCGTCACGTCCACGGACAAGCAAGGCAACGTCACGATCGTCTCAGGGATTCAGAACGGCGCGCGCATGCCGACCGTTCCCGAGAACCAGGCGGCGCTCTCCGGGACGTTCCACTGGACGGCAGCGAACAACTGGGCCGGTTATGCGACCGGAACGTATCAGTACATCGGCGATCGCTACACGCAGGTGGGCGACGAATATCTGACCTGCATCTCCGGCGCCCCGCCACCGTGCGCGGCAGCCACCCTTGCACTCAATTCGTTCGGCGCGAACACGATCGGCGGTCCGCTGACGCAGAACACGTTCACGTTCAACCCGAAACTGCCGTCCTACAACCTCCTCAACCTTCGCGTCGGTGTCCTGCGCGGTCGCTGGGATACGGCGCTCTTTGTGAACAACGTCACGAACGAGACCGCGTTCCTGTCGCTCGACCAGGAGCGCGGCTTCCGCGCGCGCGTCTCGTACCTCACGAATCAACCGCGTACGATCGGAATCAGTAGTCGAGTGAATTTCTGATCTCGAGGCGAACCTTTCTTGCTGGCGTCGCGGCGGCTCCTCTGGTGAGCCGCCTCGACGCCGCGGAGAGTCAGGGCACGACAAAGCCACACGTTGCCGTCGTTGGAGCAGGTGCGTTCGGCGGCTGGACCGCGCTGCATCTCCTGCAGATGGGCGCGCAGGTCACGCTCGTCGATGCCTGGGGACCGGGAAACTCGCGGTCGAGCTCCGGCGGCGAGACACGTGTCATCCGCGCCATCTACGGCACCGATCGCATCTACGTCGAGATGGTGAAGCGCGCGTACGAGTTGTGGCAGCAGATCGACACGTCACGCGACGAGCCGCTGTATGTCGAGACCGGCGCGCTCTGGATGCATCGAGGCGATGACGGTTACGTGCGTTCCGCGCTGCCGATCCTCGAGGACCTCGGATTCCCCGTCGACAAGCTGACGATCGCCGAGGCGACACGACGTTATCCACAGATCAACTTCCATGGAGTCCGCTCCGTTTACCTCGAGCGTCGTGCGGGAGCTTTGTCGGCGCGACGTGCGTGCGGCGTCGTCAACGAAGCGTTCGTCAAAGCCGGCGGAACCTATCGGATCGCGAACGCGAAGCCGGGAACGATCGCAAGCGGGTCGATGTCCAGTCTCGAGCTCGGTGACGGCTCACGCATCGAGGCCGACGCGTATGTCTTCGCTTGCGGCCCATGGCTCGGCAAGCTGTTCCCCGATGTGATCGGCGAACGCGTCCTGGCAACGCGCCAGGAGGTCTACTACTTCGGCACTCCACGCGGATCGAGCAGCTATCGCCCGCCGAACTTTCCGGTGTGGATCGACTTCGGCGAGCGGATCGTCTACGGCATCCCCGACGTCCACAACCGCGGGTTCAAGCTCGCCGACGACACGCGCGGAATCCCGTTCGATCCGACGAACGGCAATCGCACGCCGACTCCGGAAGGCATCGCACGAGCGCGCCAGCTCCTGTCCGAACGGTTTCCGGAGCTCGCCAAAGCGCCGCTCGTGTCGGCAGAGGTCTGCCAGTACGAAAACAGTCCGGATGGCAACCTCATCATCGACCGCCATCCGCAGGCGAAGAACGTGTGGCTCGCCGGCGGCGGGTCCGGGCACGGCTTCAAACTCTCGCCGGCAGTCGGCGAAATGATTGCCAGAGCCGTGGTCTCGGGCAAAGAGGTGCCGAAGATGTTTCATCTCGAGCGCCTGCGCGACGCGGAAAAGCGCCGCACGCA
>DASVHS010000650.1:0-2147 GCA_036382495.1 Thermoanaerobaculia bacterium
GAACGTGTAGCCGTACGCGCCGTGCGGGCCGCCGTGAATATTGAGGATGAGCGGATAACGTTTGCCCTGCTGATAGTCGGGCGGCTTCTGGATCCACGTCTGGACTTGTTTGCCGTCGAAGCTCGGATACGTGAGCTCGTCCGGCTCGGTGAGCGTCAGCTCGTCGAACAGCGTCTTGTTGACGTCGGTGATCCGCACGAGCTGACCGCCGTTCTCGATGCGATAGAGGTCGCCGATGATCGTCGGCGTCGAGACGAGCACGACGTTGTACGTCCATGCCTGCACGTCGTGATTGCCCGTCGTGATCGGCGTGACTTTTCCGGAATCGATATTGATGCTGACGAGATTCGCGGCGCCGCGTTCGGCGGTGTTGACGATCACACTGTGACCATCCTTCGTCCACAACGGTTGCGACCGTCCTCCGCCGCGCGGTGCTCGCTGATCGCCGCCTGGTCCGCTGAGGACGTCGTAGTCGTACGACGCAGTCAGATTGCGCGGCGTGGATCCGGGAGTCGTCGACACGACGAACAGATCCGGCTGGTCGTACGAACGCGCTGGCGTCGTGATCGTTCCGCCGAACACGATCCACTTCCCATCCGGACTCGGCGAGATGCGGCCGACGCCGCCGTCGATCGCTGCAACGCGCGTGATGTCTCCGCCGTCGGCCGGCACTGAGTACAGTTCGGAACGCTCGAGCTGGTAATACGGCTCGCGAACACGCGTCGATACGAAGTAGATGCGCGATCCATCAGCGGACCATACGGGTCCTTCTTCATCGAACTCGCCGCTCGTGATCTGCTTCGGCTGCGCCTTCTCGTCGAACGGATGAATGGTCCAGATGTGCGACTGCCGCGTCGGATCGTTATAGCCCTGACCATTCTCGCGATACGTGGCCTGATTGATGATGCGCACATCGCTCTCGTACGCGTCGTCGTCTTTTTTCTTGTCCGCGTCTTCGGGCTTCGTCTCGGACAGGAACGCGATCACGTCGCCGTGCGGCGACCACGCGATCGACGACGCACCTTTCGCGATCGACGAGACCGCGTGCGGTTCGCCGCCGCTCATCGACAGAAGGTAGATCTGCGCCGGTTGGGGCTTGCCGTCTTTCTCGGTGGCGCGGAGAAACGCGAGTTGTTTTCCGTCCGTCGACCATCGCGGCGACGTGTCGTGCGGTCCGTTCGTCATCCGCTGCGGCGCCTCGCCGCCCCGGACGGGCACGCTCCAGATCGCGGTGTCGTATCCGTCTTTCTTCGCGTTGACGGTCACGCGCACGAACGCGACGTGCGAGCCATCGGACGACATCTGCGGATCGGCGATCCAGACGAAGCGAAAGAGGTCTTTCTCGGTGATTGACCTCGCGAAGAGAGGCAGGGTGATGAGAACCGCGACGAGGATGAAAGCACGCTTCATTCGCAAATCCTATCCTGAGGAGCGAAGCGACCACTCCGTCAATCCTGAGCGAAGCTGTTCCGTCAATCCTGAGCGAAGCGAAGGATCTCCTGTGACACCAGGAGGATCGCACTCGCGCCGACAGCGAGGGACCTGGGTGTGTGTGCGGGCCCACCCTCACACCCGGGTCCCTCGCTACGCTCGGGATGACATGGCACCAATCGCCTCGGCAAACCGGCGCAGCGCTCCTGGCTCCGACGTGAGATACAGCCACGGCTCGATCAGCTCGAGCTCCATGAGCGTCACGCCTGCCGGCCGATCGACGACGTCGACGCGCGCGTAAAGCAGATCGCCGTCGACATGGCTGATGATACGCGAGGCCTCATCGATCATCGTGCGCGAGGCCGTCATCGGCACGGACGATCCGCCGTGTTCTTCCTGCACGCGAAAGTCGCCTGACTTCGGCGACTTCTTCACCGCGTGGCTGAAGCGTCGATCGAGAAACACGAGCGAACACCGGCACCCCTTCACGAACGAGCCGGTCGATCCACGCGGAGAATTCGTCGACGCGCAGGTGATAGTCCCAGCACGACCGGATCACGACGAGATCAAACGTGCGCCAGTCGACGCTGGCATCGCTCCATACGACCGGCCGCGCGTCGAGACCGATTTTCTTCAGCTCGGGGACAAGCGGTGCGTCATCCGGCGAGAGTGCGGACCACTCCTGCGATGTCGCGAGCGCGATCACTTCGTCGACG
>DASVHS010000651.1:0-2913 GCA_036382495.1 Thermoanaerobaculia bacterium
TGCATACACCGCATCGACCGGCACCTCGCCATTCATCGCCGCCTCGGTCAGACGGGCGATCTCGGGGTTGCCGCCGGCGAGGACGTCGATGCCTTCGATGGTCACCAATGTTGAGTCGACGTCGAACAGCGCCAGACGATACTTCGCCACACTCAACCGCGCGCTCCGTTGCGGACGACGCTGACGAGATCCGAAAATCGATCCAGTACGTGATCGGGACGTGCGTTGACGAGCTCCTCGTAGGACGACGACCCCGTGGTCACCACGGCGACATCGATGCCTCCTGCGCGAGCCGCTGCGATGTCGATCGGCATGTCGCCGACGAACAGCGCGCCGTCGGTAGAGCAGCCCGCTTCTTCCAGCGTTCGCAGAACGTGACGGCCGTCCGGCTTGCGAGCGCCGGCGAGGTCGGGCCCGACGATCGCGCGGAAATGCGGCGAGAGGTTCAGGAAGTCGAGAATCTTTTTCGAAAAGGCGGTCGGCTTGTTGGTGCAGACCGCCATGATCACGTGCATCGCTGTCAGTGAGTCGAGCGTGGTCTCGACTTCGGCCAGCACTTTCGATTCTTCGCAGCAGATCTCGTCATAGCGCGACTCGAACGCCTCGCGGACGCCGTCCGGGATCGAGTCGCACTCGAACGCGCGCTGCAGAAGCCGGTCGAGACCTTCGCCGACGAAATCACGGATGCGAGCCTCAGCAAGCTCCGGCAGCCCCTGGCGTCGTCGCGCGAAATTGACCGATTCAGCGAGCGCGGCGTACGAGTCGACGAGCGTCCCGTCGAGATCGAACAGCACAGCGCGATAATGAAGCGCCGTCATGGCCGCCAGATTCCGTCGAGAATCGCGAGAAGCTCTGACAAGGTCCGTCGCTCGTGCCCCTTGAGCTCGATGCGCGGCCATGCGTCAAACGATTTGAAACCTTCGACGAACACGATGTCTGTGTCGACGTAGGAAAGCAATTCCCGTGCGCTCGTGAATCGGATGTTGCTCTTCGCATCGCCGCTGAACACAACGGCGTCGCCGTTTCCGGCAAGGATCACGGGATTCGCGCCGCTGCGGCGGAACTCCGCGGAGTCGCCCCTGTCTTCATCGTTCACCGTGTGATGCGTGTGCTTGATCGCTCCAACACGTTGCCCGCGCCCTGCAAAATGCCGGATGAGCGCCGCGATCGCTGTCGTCTTCCCGCTTCCCGAATCTCCGACGAACGCGACGACCTTCACGCGACCGCTCGCACGCCGGCGGTGAACTGCAGCACGAGCGCCGTCCAGTCGTCTTCGAGCGGTTCGCGAACTTCGCTGCGGATTCGCGCGAGTAATTCTTCGAGCCACGCATCTGCGCCTTCATGGACGCCGACACGAAGTGCATCGGCGAGACGATCGTATCCAAGTGGCTGACCTTCGGTGACCGACGCTTCAGGGATTCCGTCGGAGACGAACAGCAGTCGATCGCGCGGTTGCAGCTTCGTCGTGAACGTCTGATAGCGCACTTCTTCGCGGATGCCGAGGGGGAGGCGGATGCCGGAGACGGTGAGGGCTTCGACGGTGGTGCCGCGCACGAGATAAGGATCAGGGAAGCCCGCGTTTGCGAGTTGCAGCGTACCGTCGGCGGGAAAAAACCGCGCGTACGCAAGGGCGACGAACTCGCGGCGCTCCAGCTCTCCGACGAGTTTGTCGTTCAGCGCCCTCATCGTTTCTTCGACAGTCCCGCGACTGACGAACGGCAGGACCGCTTTGACCGATGCCATGATCAGGCTCGCGCCCATCCCTTTGCCGGCGACGTCGGCGACGACGATCGCGACGGAGCCGTCATCGAGCTGCACGACGTCGTAGAAATCACCGGCGACGAGATGAGCCGGAAAGTTTCGCGCTGCGATCGAGAAGCCGTGACCCTCGATGCGTTGCGGCGGAAGAAGCCGCGTCTGAATCGAGCGCGCCATCTCGATTTCCTTGCGCGCCCACTCGGTCTCCTTCAGCTGCACGATCGATTCGGCGAGACGGTCACGCATGATCTCGAAAGCGCGAAACGCGAGTCCCACTGCGACGACGAGGCCTCCGGTGATCAAAATGAACGGCAGGGCTGAGCTCGTGATGAGGTTCCGGACGTTGAGCGCTCTTCCAAAAATGAGATGCGCGATGAGGACGCCCCCGAACCATCCCATGATGCCGGCAACGAGAAACAGCACACCGTGTGCTGCCTGGCGGTAACGCTCGGAAAGACGCTCGATCGCCGGTTGAAAGAGCGACTCGAGAACGGCGATGCAGACCCAGATGGCGATACCGATCACCGCACCAACGCCGGCGGTGTAAACCAGCTCCCAGCCATGCGATTTTCCGATGGAAAAGATCAGCGAAAAGACCGCGCCGAAGCCGATCGAGAGAGCAGCCGACCGGACCTGCCGGCGACAGAACATCCAGAAACGTTCTCTCAACATATTGAGATGGTATACGGCGGCGAGCCATGTGCGTTTTCGATCGCGTGGTAGAACTGTCGTTTCCATGCGAAGACTGCTCGTGACCGCCCTCGCAATTCTGGCCTCCACGCTTCACGCGCAGACACCCGCCGCCACGCCGCCCGACAACTCGAATCGAGCCAATCTGACCATCACGGTCGAGTCCGTTGGCGACAATGCCGACGGAGTCGTCGCCCGCGTCATGTTTCGATTCGCGATTCCCTCCGATGTGCCGCCGGGAGTCCCGTTTGTGATCCAGGGCTCGATCGTGAAGGGCGGAGAAGTCGTTCGTAACTTCCGCTTCCTGGTTCCCGCTGACCAGCGCGATCAGCTGCGGACGACGCAGACGTTCGCCGCGGGCGACATCGAGATCGAGGCACGTCTCCTCGTCCCGCTCGAAGAGCAGGCTCCGGTCATCCTCGGCAAGGTCACGAAAAAGTTCACGATCGCGAAAACAAACAAGGC
>DASVHS010000652.1:0-6481 GCA_036382495.1 Thermoanaerobaculia bacterium
GCCGGTCAAAAAATCTCACCGCTCAACAGCACTGTGAAGCTCGATTCGTCCGCGCTCAAGATCAAATAGAACGAATTCCCAGTGGAAAGAAGGAGCGATTCATGGCGACGCCAAAGAAGAGCAGCAAGAAACCCTCGGTCAAGGTGCCAGACCTGCAGCCGAAGAAGGACCAGAAGGGCGGACGCGACCCCGCCGACGGCCTCCCCACCGGCAAGCGCATGCACAAGCCGTACGTCATCACTTAGCAGGAGGACTGAATCATGTCGAAATCGAAACGCAGCGCCAAGAAACCGTCCGTCAAAGTGAAAGATCTTCGTCCGAAGAAGAACCCGAAGGGCGGTCTCGTCATTACGAAGACAGTCGACAAATCGACTCCGATCCTCATGAGCTCAGCAACCACCACCAACACAAAGTGAAGGAGCGAGTTTCATATGCCGAAAAAGAAAAGCACAAACAAACCGTCCGTCAAAGTGAAGGATCTCCGCGCCAAGAAGAACCCGAAGGGCGGCGCTTCTGACATCTTCGCGAAACTCGGCGACATCAAGGGCGAGAGCCTGGACGACAAGCACAAGGACTCGCTCACGAGCTTCACGACGAGTCTGTCCGGGTTCAAGTACAACAAACTCAAATAGTCGATCGTCGCACTCACCAGTATTTCGACGAGTCTGCCCGCGATCTCGCCGCTCAACTTCAAACCGAAATAACCCTTGGACTCAACCGACAATAGGAGCGACATCATGGCAAAGCCGAAGAAAACGAAGAAGGCCACGGTCAAGGTTCAGGATCTCAAATCAAAAGCAGATCCGAAGGGCGGCTTCTGCGCCACAGGCAAACATATCCCGGAAACCACCATTATTGTCCGGTGAAGGAACCCAAAAAAATCGTTCGGCGGCCGGCTTTTGCCGGCCGTTTCGCTTTCTAAATCAGATCGAGCACGCCACGTAGTGGGATTCGCACCCAGTCCGGCCTGTTGTTGAGCTCATAGGAGATTTCATACAGCGCTTTCTCGAGCAAATGCGCGTCGAGCAGCACCGCGATCTCCTCCGCCGTCTTCGGCAGATGCGTTCCCTTCGCACTCTCATCGAGATACGCGCGCAGAAACGCGGCACTCACCCACCGGTACCAGAACTGCGCTCCCGCCTCGAGCGCCGGCGCATCCTCGGGGCGAATGACCGAGCCCTGGGCCTGACCGAACACGACGGCGTACGGCGCGTAGTGGAACGACCTCAACATGCCCGCGACGTCGCGCAACGCCGAACGTTTGATACGGCGCTCCGACAGCGGCCGCGCCGGCTCGCCTTCGAAGTCGATGATCACGAAGTCGTTCGCCGCATGCAGCACCTGGCCGAGGTGGTAGTCGCCGTGGATGCGGATGCGCTGGCCGGCGATGCGGCTGCCGATCAGCGACTTGATGCGCTCGAACAACGCCGCTTCCTTTGACAGCAACTCCGCGCCGCCGGCGCTGTCTTTCGCGCGACGGCGGACGAGCTGCAGCGCCTGCACGGCCTGCGTGCGAACGAACTGGTAGAGCGATCGCTGATAGTGCGCGGTGATCGGCTCGGGTGCGAACGCCGCGATGTCATTGCGCGAGGCGAGCGCGAGATGCATCTGCGCCGTTCGGCGTCCGAGGAGCTCGGCGTCGGCGAGGTATGCGCCGATGAGGTCGACGGCGAGCGGACTCGGTGGATTCCGCGCAAGCTCGAGCGAGCTCTCCGACGGCGTCGCCTTGATCAGTTTCTCGGGCGACGCGTGCTCGCTCAGGATGCGCTCGAAGTAGCGGCCGATGGTGTCGAGCGTATAGCTCCACGCATCGCCGGAGTTCTCGGTGTAACTCTGCAGGATCGCGATCGTCGTCGGTTCGCCGCCGCGATCGCTCCGATATTCGAGCGAGCCCGCGACGCGCGGCGTGTTCCGGAACTCGGTTTCTTCGTTGAGGAAGCGTCCCATCTCGAGATCGGTGTTCTCACCCGGTTCCAGCCGCCGGAACAATTTCAGGAACAAGCGCTGGCCGTAAATGATCGCCGTGTTGCTCTGCTCGGCCCTGATGACCTGCGCGTCGAGTGGACCCGCGCCGCGCAACTCTTTGTACGCGCGCGTCGGAACGCCGGTGATCGTGCCGTGCTTGCCTTTCAACTGACGCTTGCGTGCGATCACGTCGAGGATCGCGTCGGCGAAGTGTGAGTCGACGACGGGCTCATACAGGAGGCAACCATCGCGCAAACGTGCGATGAGCGTCGCCGTCCTCGCGGTGTCATGCTCGTCCGCGCGACGCGCCTGCGTCGTACCGAGCGGCAGCAGGTACGTCTGCGACTCCCCTTCCGTGTACTCGACATCGATCATCGCGAGATATGCCGAACGTTTCGGCAGCGGCACCAGCTCGCGAATCGACAGACTGTTGACCGTACGCGCTTTGCCGGCGAACCAGCGCCGGCTGCGGATGTAGCGCAGGATCGCCGTCATCAGCGCGTCGCGATTCCGGTCCGCGAAGATCTCGTCCCACTTCTTCGCGCCGATCAGCGGCACTTCTTCGACCGTCTTCACGTCCTCCGCCGGCCGCCGCTCGAGTGCGAACCAGTAGAACGCGAACGGTCCCAGGTTCAGGAAATACGGGCGCTCGCCGACGTCGGGGAAACGCACACTGCCTGACAGCTCCACCGGCGTCATGCCGCGATACGCCGACAGATCGAGCTCGAACGTCTGCACGAGACGCGAGAGGTTTGCAACAACGAGAATCGTCTCGTCCTCGAATTTGCGGATGTACGCGAGGATCTTGCGGTTCTCGGGATGCAGGAACTCCATCGTCCCGCGCCCGAATGCGCGATAGCGCTTGCGTAGCGCGAGCAGGCGTTTCATCCACCACAACAGCGAGTACTGGCTGTTCTGCTGCGCGTCGACGTTGACCTGCTCGTAGTGATACTGCGGATCGATGATGACCGGCAGGTACAGCTTCTGCGGATTCGCGCGCGAGAAGCCGGCGTTGCGATCGGCACTCCATTGCATCGGCGTGCGCACTCCGTTGCGGTCGCCGAGGTAAATGTTGTCGCCCATGCCGATCTCGTCGCCGTAATAGATGATCGGCGTGCCCGGAAATGAGAACCGCAGGCCGTTCATCAGATGGATGCGGCCGCGATGGTTGTCGAGCAGCGGCGCGAGCCGGCGGCGGATGCCGAGGTTGATGCGGGCCTCGCGATCGCGGGCGTAAGTGCGCCACATGTAGTCGCGGTCCTCTTCGGTGACCATCTCCAACGTCAGCTCGTCGTGATTGCGGAGAAACATCGCCCACTGGCAGTTGTCCGGAATCGGCGGCGTCTGACTCATGATGTCGATGATCGGGAAGCGGTCCTCCTGCGCCAGCGACATGTACATCCGCGGCATGACCGGGAAGTGGAACGCCATGTGGCACTCATCCCCGTTCCCGAAATACGGCAGCGTGTCCTCGGGCCACTGATTCGCTTCGGCCAGCAGCATCTTGCCGGGATATTTCGCATCGAGATGCGCGCGCAGCTTCTTCAGGTAGACGTGCGTCTCGGGCAGGTTCTCGCTCGTCGTTCCTTCGCGCTCGTACAGATAAGGAATGGCGTCGAGCCGAAATGCGTCGACGCCGAGGTCCATCCAGAACTCGAGCGCTTTGAAGAGTGCGTCGTGGACGGCAGGGTTGTCGAAGTTGAGATCGGGCTGATGCGAGAAGAAGCGGTGCCAGTAGTACTGCTTCGCGATCGCGTCCCAGGCCCAGTTCGACGTTTCGAAATCCTTGAAGATAATGCGCGCGTCCTTGTACTTCTCCGGCGTGTCGCTCCAGACGTAGAAGTCGCGCCACGGCGATCCCGGCTTCGCGTTGCGCGATTTCTGAAACCACGCGTGCTGATCGCTCGTGTGATTGACGACGAGCTCGGTGACGACGCGGATGCCACGCCGGTGCGCCTCGCGCATGAACAGCTTGAAGTCGGCGAGCGTGCCGTAGCTCGGATGGACCGCGGTGTAGTTCGCGATGTCGTATCCGTCATCGCGCAGCGGCGACGGATAGAACGGCAAGAGCCACAGCGTGTTGATGCCGAGGTCCTGCAGGTAGTCGAGCTTGCGTGTCAGCCCGGCGAAGTCGCCGATGCCATCGTCGTTGCTATCGAAGAACGCACGCACGTGCGCCTGATAGATGACGGCGTCTTTGTACCAGAGATCTTCCATCAGTGCGCAGAGCGCAGAGCGCAGAGCGCAGTAGAGATTTTTCTGCGCTCTGCCCTCTGCCCTCTGCCCTCTGCTTTATAAGTAGTACTCAAAATCCCTCTCCGTTCTCACGCGTCTGCGAATGCGGAAAATATGCGCGGGCACCACGTGCGGGTTGAGCTGCACAAAGTTTCGCGGGCCGTGCCACGAGTGGCGTGCGTTGCTCAGAAGATCGTGGACCTGGAACGCGCGGGTCGGATCGAGCTGCAGCGCGTCGAGGTCGAGGTCGAGCCAGCCCGACTGCGTGTTGTTCGGATCGACGTTGACGACGCAGAGCACGATGTTGTCGCCGGACGACTTGCTGTAGCAGAGGATCGACTCGTTGTCGGTCTTGTGGAACTTCAGCGTCGTATTCTGCTGCAGCGCCGGGTTCTCGCGACGGATGCGGTTGACGACCGTCATGAACTCGGTCAGGTCGTCGCCGGCCGGCTCCCATCGCTTCACTTCGTATTTCTCGGAGTCGAGGTACTCCTCGCTTCCGCTCTCGCGCGCGGCGTGCTCGAAACGCTCGAACGCCGGACCGTAGATTCCGTAGTTCGCCGACAGCGTCGCGGCGAGGACGAATCGGATCGTGAACGCCGGCTTGCCGCCGTATTGCAGGTATTCCGTGAGGATGTCCGGCGTGTTCGGCCACGCGTTTGGCCGGAAGAAGTCGCTGACGGGCGGCTTCGTGATCTCCTCGAAATACTCGCGCAACTCGCGCGCCGTGTTCCGCCACGCGAAGTACGTGTACGACTGCGAGAATCCTCCCTTGGCCAGCCAGTACACGATCTTCGGCCGCGTGAACGCTTCCGCGAGAAAAATCAGATCAGGATTCTCGCGTTTGAGCTGCGTGATGACAGAGTTCCAGAACGGCAATGGTTTTGTGTGCGGATTATCAACACGAAATATTCGTACGCCTTTTGATATCCAGAATTGGAACAGGTCGCGCAATTCGGTCCACAGCGCCTGCCACCCTTCGCTTTCGAAGTCGAACGGATAGATGTCCTGATATTTCTTCGGCGGGTTTTCGGCGTACTGGATCGTGCCGTCGGGCCGCTTGCGAAACCATTCCGGATGTTGTTTGACGTAAGGATGGTCGGGTGAGACCTGAAACGCGATGTCGAGCGCGATCTCGACGTTGTGCTTCGCGGCGGTCGTCACGAGTCGCTCGAAGTCACCGATCGTCCCGAGCTGTGAATGTACGGCCGTGTGTCCGCCCTCGGTCGAGCCGATCGCCCACGGACTGCCGGCATCGTCCTTCTCCGCACCGGCCTTGTTGTTGCGCCCCTTCCGGAACGTCGTGCCGATCGGATGGATCGGCGGCATGTACAGCACATCAAAACCCATCTTCGCGACGCGCGGAACTTCCGTCTCCATGTCGCGAAACGTGCCATGCCGGCCCTTGCCCGCCGAGCGGGGGAACATCTCGTACCACGTGCTGAACGCTGCTCTCTTCCGATCGACTTCGATCGTGATCTCGGTGTCGAGCTGCGTCGAGTAGTTCCGCTGGGCGTTGCGGAACATCAGAGCGATCAGGTCCTCGCTCCACATGTCGTCGATTCTTTCCTCGATCGGCGCGGACGACTGGAGCGTTGCGATGAAACTCTGGAGTTTCTTCTTGTCGCGCGCACCGGCGTGGCCGGCCGCTTCGCGAATCATCTGCAGTCCGATCTGCAGCTGTACGTCGAGATCCTCAGCGTGGCCGTCGACGCGCTTCTGCAGGTCGCGATGCCACGTCAGGAAGTGATCGATCCATGCCTCGATCGTGAACGTGTAGAAGCCGAGAGACTCGACCACGAACTCGGCGCGCCAGCGGTCGTTGACCAGCGGGAGCATGCGGATCTGGCGCGGCTTCTTTTCGGATTGATGGCGCCAGCGCAGAACAGCCGAGATCAAGTCATGGCCATCCGCGAAGATGTCCGCCTCGGCCTTCACGATGTCGCCGAGGACACGTTTGGCGGGGAAACGGCCCTGGTCGACCGCTGGTGCCACTCCCTCGATGATGACTCGCTTTCGACCGTCGAACTCCGCCACAACAGTCCGCTTCGGTGCGAGTCTTGTTCCAGAGGACGCATGTCCCCCGCCCAGATCCCTCGCCGTCGGAGCCTGCCCTGAGCGAGCGAAGCGAGTCGAACGGGCGGCTCAGGATGACAGGAGCTTGCGCGTGAACGGGCGGACCACGAACGCGAGCATGCTGGGCGCCGGACCGCGCCTCAAAGCCTGAAGGCGAAACACCTGTTCGCCGCCGATCGCCAGGGCGACAACAAGAGACAGGATC
>DASVHS010000653.1:0-5404 GCA_036382495.1 Thermoanaerobaculia bacterium
CTGGCGGTCGGCGTGCTGTGCTTCCTGTTCGTCGCACTGATGTCGTTCGGCTTCTTTGTCGCGAGCTCGAGAACGCCCGCACTGCCGTTCAGGCAGATGATCGTGAGCGCTTTGATGTATCTCGCCGGCGGTTTTCTCCTCACGACTCTCGGCATCGGGTCGATGATGGCGCGGCGCTGGGCGCGCGACCTTTCCCTCCTGGTCGCATGGTTCTGGCTCCTGATCGGAGGCGGTACGACGCTGACGATGATTTTCATGGTGCCGCGGTTGATGCCGAAGATGCCGGGTCAGGATGGAGTGAGCACCTTCGTGATGACGTGCATGATGGTGTTTGCCGGACTGTTCGGGGTCGTCGTTCCCGCGGGGATGATCCTTTTCTACCGAAGTCCGCACGTTCGGGCCACGTGCCTGGCGCTCGACCCTCATCCGCGCTGGACCGAGCGAGTTCCGCTGCCGCTGCTCGGCCTGTCGCTCTGGCAATTGTTCGGCGCCGTTTCGATCATGAGCATGTCCGGCTACGCCGTACTTCCCCTCGGCCGCCAGATCGTGACGGGGCCGCTGGCGATCCTCGTCTTTTGCACGATCGGAGCACTGCTCCTTTATGTGAGCTGGGGTCTGTACCTGCGCAGACTCGCGGCGTGGTGGGCCGGCATCGCGTACGGCGTCCTCATCGCGATTTACTGCGTCGTCGTGTTCCCGCGGATCAATTACGAACAGATGATCGAGGCCATGGGCATGCCAAAGACGCCGAACATGCCCGACCTGGACGCGATTTATCGCAGCCCATGGTTCTTCGCATTTCTCGCGTGCTTCTGGCTGCTTTACTTCGGCTACTTCCTTTTCGTGCTTCGATATTTTCCGCGCGAGCGGCCCGTTTTTCCGGGAGCTGAACCGGCAGGATCTCCGGGCGGCTCCTGAGCCACGCGGGCAATCGCGTCGATCCTCGCCTCCGCGTCGGCTTCGCCTAGCGCGATCAGGCGTTGCAGATATTCGGGGACGAACATGAACAGGCTCATGAAGTCCGCTTCCGACGTCTCGCGCGTTCCGAGCGTTCGCGTGACGAAGCGGAACGAACGCGGCAAGCGCGGTTCGAACTCCGCCGCAAGCCGGCCGATATCCTGCGACGGCCGGATGACCTCGAAGTCGACGATGCGAAAGCCGTGGCGCTGTTCCGGCGGAAGCTCGCGAAGGAACGCGTTCGAACGCTCGAGACGGCCGGAATCCTCGTCGATCACGTCGAGGAACACGGCGTTCACCAGTTGTCCGAGGATCTGGGCGGGCGGTGGGTAGCCGATGATCTGTGGCTCATCGGCTTCGGAGAACGTTTTCTCGTAGTGCGATGAGACGGCGAGCATCCGAGTCGCCCCGAGATGCAGCGCCGGCGAAAGAGGAGCGGCCAGTCTGATGCCGCCGTCGCCGTGCCAGTGTCTGCCGAGACGCACGGCGGGAAATACGAACGGGAGCGCGGCCGAAGCGAGGACGTGATCGAGTGTCAGCTTCGTGAGAACGCTGCGGCGGAGCGGCCGCTCCCACATCTCGATTTCACAACCGGACACCCAGGTCACGGTCTGTCCCGTCGTGTAATCGAGCGTGGTCACCGCGACGGCTTTCGGTTGGCAGCGGGCGACGTTCTTCGCGACGCCGTCAATCTCGCCATCGGCATTTTCGGGATACAGCCGCTCCAGAAGTCTTCGGAGCGGCGTTGTATCGACGAGTCCGTGCATTTCTGTGGCCGCTGTTTTTTTTCGACGGAATGCGTCGCGAATCAGAGCGACAGAATCGACCCGCATGACATCCTTCAGCGTGAGCGTGCTCCAGACGTCGGTGAGCTCTGCGACCACATCGCGCAGCGGCGCACTGCGCGAGGCGAGGAAAATCGCATTGATCGCACCGGCGGAAACTCCGGTGATGATTTCGATCTGCACATCCGGCAGGTGGCGTGCGAGACATCGGAGCACGCCGACCTGATATGCGGCACGCGCCCCTCCACCGGTAAAGACAAGAGCTAGACCCATGTCGTTGCCAGCGGGTGAGGGCCCCTCATCCGGCCCTTCGACTCCCCCTCGCTCCGCTCGGCGTCGCTCAGGGCCACCTTCTCCCCGCGTTGCGGGGAGAAGACTCTGAACGTCATTCCGTTCTCACCACGATCAGCGGCAGGTTTTCCTTTCGTGCGGCTTCGTCGAGCGCCGGGACTTCGTTCTTGAGCAGCGCGTTCCACTGCGTGAGGGATGCTGACAGCCTCTGATCGAGCGACGCATAGACGTCGAGCATCGATTGCGTCGGCGCCGCGTCGGCGTTTTCGATCATCGCCCGGAACGTATCGAATTGTTCATTCAGCATGACCGGATACCGCAGCGTTCCTTCAGAGCTCTTGAGCTTGACCTGCGTGAGCTGCGCTTCGACGGGTGCCATCTCCGACTCGAGCTTGTCGATCGCTGCGACAACCGTCTGCCCGTGACCCGTTCCATCAAGGCGGCGCTTGACCGTTTCGAGATCGCTGCGCACCGATCGCATCTGATTGAGCGCGCGGTGAAGATCGGCGATGCGGTCATTCACTTTCGTCTGCAGATCGAACGCCTTCCGTATGTCGGCGGGCGTCGTCGTCACGCGCGGGTCGGCGAGCACGACGAGATCCGATGACTCACTCTTGCCGTTTGCCGTGAGCGTCAGCCGATATTTCCCCGGCAGAACGATCGGCCCTTCCGGACCGTTGCCGGCGTAGAAGAGTCCCGGAGTCTCGACCGGCGACTCGTAGCGCAGGTTCCAGGGAAAGCGATTCAATCCCGCGGCGGCCGGAATGAGCTCGACCGGCTTGACCTGCTCGGGCCATTCCGGCGGCTGCTCGAACAACGTCTTCTTCTTCTTGCTGGAGAAACTGCGAACGAGATGTCCCTGCTCGTCCTTGATGTCGAGCGTCACTTCACCTTCCGGCGCAGTTTTGAACCAGTAGTCGATGTACGCGCCGGTCGGAGAAAATCCGACGGGACGGTGACGCTCGATCGACTCGGGGTAGTGGAGACGAACTGTCTGCGATGGCGTGTACAAGTGCATGTCGCCGGTCGCCAGTTGCGCGCTCGCCTCGCGCAGCGGCGCGATGTCGTCGAGGATCCAGAACGCGCGCCCGTTCGTCGAGATGGCCAGGTCGTCATTCTTGATGATGAGATCCGTCACCGGCGTCGACGGAAGATCGAGTTGCAGCGACTGCCAGTGCTGACCGCTGTCGAATGAAGCAAACACGCCCGCCTCCGTCGCCGCGTAGACGAGATCCTGCCGCTTCGGATCCTGACGGACGGCGCGCGCGAAGGCGTTGTCGGGAATGCCGTTGACGAGCTTCGTCCAGGTCTTCCCGAAATCGGTCGTCCTGTAGATATATGGATGAACGTCGTCGAGCCGGTGACGGTCCACGGCGATCCACGCCGTTCCGGCGCTCAGCGGCGAAGCGTCGATCTGGCTGATCGTGCTCCACTCCGGTAACCCGCCCGGCGTGACGTTGCTCCACGTTTTCCCGCCGTCCTGCGACACGTGGACAAGACCGTCATCGGTGCCGGCCCACAGAAGATCCTTCTGCAGCGGCGACTCCGTGAACGCGAACACCGTGTCGTAATACTCGACGCTCGTGATGTCGAGCGTGATCAGACCGCCGGACGGTTTCTGCTTCGTCTTGTCGTTGCGCGTCAGGTCGGGACTGATCGCCGTCCAGCTCATCCCGCTGTTGCTCGACTTGAACACGCGCTCCGCGCATGTGTAGAGCACATTCGGATCGTGCGGCGATACGAGGACGGGCTCGGTCCACTGAAATCGATGCTCGAGTCCTTCAGCGCCCATGCCCGATGTGTCGAGCGGCCACGGATTGATGTACTGCGCCTGGCGCGTGCGTTTCTCCCATCGCGTCAGCACGCCGCCGTTGTCGCCGGCATAGACGATGTCGGCGTTGCGCGGATCGGGAGCGATCGAGCCGCTCTCGCCGCCGCCGACGTCATACCAGTCCTGTCGATCGATCACGCCATTGTCGGAACGGCTGTCGATGGCGACGCTCGAGTTGTCCTGCTGCGCGCCATAAAGCCTGTACGGATAATCGTTGTCGGCGACGACGTGGTAGAACTGCGCGGTCGGCTGGTTGTACTGATTCGTCCAGGTTTTCCCGCCGTCGGTCGTGATCGTCGCGCCTCCGTCGTTGCCGTTGATCATGCGCGCCGGATTCGTCGGATCGATCCACAGCGCGTGATGGTCTCCGTGCGGCGCGGGAAGAAGATTGAATGTCTTGCCGCCATCCGTCGAGCGAAACGCGCCGGTGTTGAGGACGTAAACCGTGTCAGCGACTCTCGGATCGGCGTACACGTGCGTGAAATACCAGGCGCGCTGCCGATAACGCTCGTCGTCGTTCACGCGCGTCCACGTGTCGCCGGCATCGTCGGAACGGAACAACCCACCTTCATTCGCTTCGATCAACGCGTAGACGCGGCTGTCGTCGGCACCGGAAACCGTCACGCCGATGCGGCCGAGGATTCCTTTCGGCAGGCCGTTGCCGTCGAGACGCTTCCAGGTCGCGCCGCCGTCGGTTGATTTGTAAAGACCGCTGCCTTCGCCGCCGCTCGTCAGACTCCACGGCGTTCGATTCACTTCCCAGAGCGACGCGAAAAGAATGTTCGGGTTCTTCGGATCGAACACGACGTCGATCGCGCCGGTGTGATCGTTCTTCGAGAGGACCTTCTCCCACGTCCTGCCGCCATCGACAGTGCGGAACACGCCGCGCTCGGCGTTCGGACCGTACACGTGGCCGAGGGCGGCGACGAGGACGATGTTGGGATCGCGGGGATGGATGACGAGCGCGCCGATCTGCCGGCTGTCGCGAAGGCCGACGTTGCGCCACGTGCGTCCGCCGTCGGTCGACTTGTACACGCCGTCGCCCGAAGTGAGATTGCCGCGGATGCACCCTTCGCCGGTTCCGACATAGACGACGTTCGGATCGGAGTCCGCGACTGCGATCGCGCCGATCGATGCGACCGGCTGCTTGTCGAACAGCGGGGTCCAGTTCCCGCCGCCATCCGTCGACTTCCACACTCCGCCCGCCGCCCCGCCAAAGAAGTACGTGTTCGGATCACCGGGAATGCCCGTGACCGCTTCGGACCGGCCGCCGCGGAACGGCCCCACCTGCCGCCACTTCATTCCGTTGAACAGAGTGTCGGGAACCGTTTGCGCTGCAGCGAACGACGCGACGAATACAACGAGACCCACGATCAGCCGGCGAACGATTAGCAAAGTTGAGCTCCTTTTCAGGAGCGCAGCATATCGAACCTCGTTAGACTGGTGCGAAAAGGAGATCGCTCATGACGGCATTGACCGCGCTCTGGCTCCCGATCCTCCTCTCCGCACTCTTCGTATTCATCGTCAGCTCGATCATTCA
>DASVHS010000654.1:0-2409 GCA_036382495.1 Thermoanaerobaculia bacterium
TGAAGTCGATTGAGTTCTCCGGGCGCGCGAAACCGTGGCCTTCGTCGCTGTAGACGACGTAGGTGACCGAGCCGCCGCTCTTCTGAATCGCATCGACGATCTGCTCCGACTCCGCTTTGTTGACACGCGGATCGTTCGCGCCCTGCCCGATGAGCAGCGGACGCTTGATCGCGCTGGCCTTGAACAGCGGCGATGCGTTGCGAATCAGTTCGACGTCGGCGGGATCATCCGGGTTGCCCATGCGCACATGGAACGTCGTCAGGATCGGCTTCCAGTACGGCGGAATCGAGCCGAGAAGAGTCTTGAGATTGGAGGGACCGACGATGTCGACGCCGCAGGCGAAGTAGTCGGGCGTGAACGTCATGCCGGCGAGCGTTGCGTATCCGCCGTACGAGCCGCCCATGATCGCGATGCGCTTCGGATCGACGTAACCCTGCTTCACGGCCCAGTTCGCAGCGTCGATGAGGTCGTCGTGCATCTTCAGACCCCACTGCTTGTTTCCCGCGTTCAGAAACTTCTTGCCGTAGCCCGTCGACCCGCGGAAGTTTGGCTGCAGCACCGCGTAGCCGCGGTTCGCGAGCCATTGCGGATACGCGCGATAGCCCCACGTGTCGCGGCCCCACGGACCGCCGTGGACGAACAGGACGAGCGGCAGGTTCTTCTGCGGGACGCCGGCCGGCAGCGTGAGATATCCGAACATGTTCATGCCGTCGCGCGTCTTGATCGTGACCGGCTTCATCGTGGCGAGCTGAAGGTTGTCGAGCTTCGGTTGTGCGCTGAACAAGAGCGTTCCGGTCTTGCTGTCGCGGTTCCAGACGTACCAGCGCGCCGGTCCGCGATCGGACGTGAACGCGACGAGCCAGTTCTTGTCGGCGTAGTCGCGATTGACGACCGAGAAGTCGCCGTCGTTCAGTTTTGCGATTCCCTCGAAGTCGCTCTTGACCGCGGGGTCGATCACGCTCCAGTTGCGGCGTCCCGGTTCGAATGAAACCGCTTCGACGACGCGCGTGTTCGGATTGATCTCGACGATGCCCGCGTCGACTTCGGGCGACGATGCGATCACTTTTTCGGCGCCGGTGGCGATATCGCGCCGGATGACCCGCGACGTGTCGCTGCCGAGGGAGGATTCGATGATGAGGCTTTTGCCGTCGTCGGTGACGTCGTCGAGACCGAGATTCTCGTCGGGTCCGACTTTGACGAGAGAGCGCCAGCTCCCCTGCGGCGTGTCGCGCACGAGGATTTCCGTTCCGCCGTCCGGAGTCGTTGCCTGCGCGGCGACGATATTGAGGTTCTTGTCCGTCGACCAGCCGACGACGCTGCCGGGGTTCTGCGCGTCGAGGACGAGCGCGCCCGTCGAGAGCGTCAGACGATACGCGTCCATCATCTGCTTATTGCGAGCGTTCATCTGCACGATGATCTGATCGGGCGTGCTGCGCTCGATCGACGCGATGTCCGCGCGAACGCCCTGCCAGGCCGTGTAGTCGCGAACGTTCCCACTCTCGAGATCGACGCCGTAGATGTGAAAGTTCTCGTCGCCGCCCTGGTCCTGCACGTAAAGAAGCGTCTTGTTGTCGGGCGCCCACGAATACGAGCGGACTGGACGTTTCTTCTCCGACGTCACGGCGTGATCGTCGTTCTGACCGATCGTCTTCACCCAGACCTGCAGGATCTTGTTCTGGTCGGCCGCGAGCCACGCCAGGCGCTTCCCGTCCGGCGAGATCTGCGGGTTTGCCCGCTCGGGATTTCCGAAAAGGACTTCGCGCGGGATCATCGGCGGAAGCTGGGCGCGGAGCGGGGCAACGGCGACCAGCGCGATCGCGATGAAAATGAGACGAGCTGTCGTTCTCATGAATTCTCCTCTTTGTGACGCGCATCTTACTTCGCGCGAAGCTTGCATAGTCGCCTTGTGAAACGTTTCTCAAGTTCATAGAATGCGCTGCCGCGCGACTCCTAAGTTATGCCCGCACAAAAGATTGAAGCCCCCAACTCGATCATCCCCCGCAAGACCGGCATCGCGCCCGGCGAAGGCGCGGAAAAGGGACTGATCACCCTCCCCGGCGAAGCCGAACGCGAAGTCGAAGACCTCGGCGGCGGCAGTTATCTGACGACGAAACTCGACTCGCTCGTGAACTGGGCGCGCGGAAACTCTCTGTGGCCGCTGCCGTTCGGGACCGCGTGCTGCGCGATCGAGTTCATGTCCATGGTGTCGTCGCACTACGACATCTCGCGGTTCGGCGCAGAAGTCGTGCGTTTCTCCCCGCGTCAGGCCGATCTGATGATCGTGGCGGGCACGATCGTCGACAAGATCGCGCCGGTGCTCAAGAAGATCTACGACCAGATGCCGGAGCCGAAGTACGTGATCGCCATGGGCGCATGCGCGACGTCCGGCGGCTTCTATCGTGCCTATCA
>DASVHS010000655.1:0-5034 GCA_036382495.1 Thermoanaerobaculia bacterium
ACGTCGGGTCGCACACCGTCTTCGCGAACAACGCCACGCTGGCCGGGCACGTCGAAGTCGGTGATCACAGCACAATCGGTGCGTTCTCGGCCGTCCATCAGTTCTGCCGCGTCGGTGAGCACGCATTCATCGGCGGCGGCAGCATCTGCACGCAGGCCGTGCTTCCTTTCGTGCAAACCGTCGGCAACCGTCCGGCGAAGACGTACGGCATCAACACGATCGGGCTGCAGCGCAAGGGATTTCCGCCCGAGACGATCGAGGCGCTGCAGCGCGCCTATCGCATTCTCGTGCGCTCGAAGCTGAAGCTCGAGACCGCTGCGGAGCGCATCGAGAGCGAGCTCGGATACTTCGCCGAGGCGCGCTACTTCGCGGAGTTCGCGCGAGAGTCGAAGCGCGGAATCATCCGATGATAAAACAGAGGGCAGAGGGCAGAGCGCGGAGCGCAGAAGAAAGCGGGATCTTCGTTCCTGCGCTCTGCGCTCCGCGCTCTGCGCTCTCATGACAAGAATCGGCGTCGTCGGTACCGGATATCTGGGGCGATTACACGCGCGCGTCCTCACCGAGATGCCCGAGGCGACCGTCGTCGGATTTGTTGAGCCGAACGACGCGATCGCGGCGGAAATCTCCGCTGCGCTCGGTCTGAAACGGATTTCGTCCGTCGCTCAACTCGCGAAGCAGGTCGATTGCGCCGTCGTCGCCACTCCGACCACCGCGCACTTTAACGTCGCTCGCGAATTGATGGAAGCAGGCTGCGACGTGATGGTCGAGAAACCGATCACGTCGACCGTCGACGAGGCCCGGCGTCTCATCGACATCGCGAAAAAAAACAAGCGCATCGTCCAGGTGGGGCACGTGGAGCGCTACAACCCGGCGATCATCGCCGTCGCCGATCTTGTTCGCGAGACGCGCTACATCGAATGCGAGCGCATCGGCGTCTTCAGCGGGCGGTCGCTCGACATCGATGTCCTTCTCGACCTGATGATTCACGACCTGAACCTCGTCCTGTCGCTGCTGAAGCACAACGTCGTCGACATCCGCGCAGTCGGTGTGCCGGTCCTGACGCAGAAGGTCGACATCACGAACGTTCGTCTCGAGCTCGAAAACGGCACGGTCGCAAACCTGACGGCGAGCCGCGTGTCGCAGGACCGCGTCCGCAAGCAACGGTTTTTCGGAAGCGACTTCTACATCTCGGTCGACACGAAAGAACAGGAAGTGAAGGGCTACCGGCTCGTCAACAGGCAGATCCAGCCGCTGAAGGTGAGCGTGACGAAGAAAGAGCCGCTGCGTGCGGAGCTCGAGGCGTTCGTCGCGTGTGTGCGCGACCGCAGCCAACCGCTGGTGACGGCCGAGGATGGCTTGCAGGCGGTCGAGCTGGCGACGCGCGTGGCCGCGGCGATCGATTCGTCTCTGAAAGGCTGGCGTCGATGAGCGACGCGGAGATCGGGATCATCGGCGGCTCCGGCCTCTATGCGATGGAAGGGCTCACCGTCATCGCCGAGCGAACGATCGACACGCCGTTCGGCGCGCCGTCCGATCCGTACGTCGTCGGCGAGATCGACGGGATCCGCGTCGCGTTTCTGTCGCGGCACGGCAAGGGTCATCGCCTGCTGCCGAGTGAGCTCAACTATCGCGCAAACATCTTCGGCCTCAAGGTCCTCGGCGTTCACACGATCCTCTCCGCGAGCGCCGTCGGCTCGATGAAGGAGAACTATCACCCGACCGACATCGTCTTTCCGCACCAGTTCATCGATCGGACGCGGCACCGGCCTGATACATTTTTCGGTGGCGGCATCGTCGGTCACGTTCAATTTGCTGATCCGATCTGCGCCGGCGCGTCGTTCCTCGTCAGTGAGGCAGGACGCCTCGCCGGGGCACGCGTGCATGCCGGCGGAATCTACGTCTGCATCGAAGGACCGCAGTTCTCGACGCGCGCCGAATCGAAGCTGTACCGATCGTGGAACGTCGACGTCATCGGCATGACGAACCTGACCGAGGCGAAGCTCGCGCGCGAGGCGGAGATCTGCTACGTGACGATGGCGCTGGTCACCGACTACGACTGCTGGCACGAGACCGCCGGCGACGTCAGCGTCGAACAGATCCTCGGCTATCTCCACGCGAACGCGGCGATGGCGCAGAAGGTCTTGCGCCTGTCGATCACACGCATCGCATCGAGAAAACGCGATTGCGCCTGCGGCGACGCGCTGAAGTTCGCGATCGTGACCGATCCCGCGCTGATCGCTCCGAAACTCAAACAGGAACTCAAACCAATCATCGGAAGGTATATCCATTGAGCATTACCGTCGTCGGTACCGTCGCATTCGATGCCATTCAAACTCCGTTCGGGAGAGTCGACCGCTGCATCGGCGGTTCGGCAACCTACTTCTCCGTCGCTGCGTCGTTCTTCGCGTCCGTGAATCTCGTTTCGGTCATCGGTGATGACTTCAGCGACGACGATGCATCCGTATTCAAGGGTCGCAAGATCAATCTCGACGGACTGCAGCGCATCAAGGGCGCGAAGAGTTTCTTCTGGAGCGGCGAATACGGATTCGATCTGAACGTCGCGAAGACGCGCGATACGCAGCTGAACGTTCTCGCTGAGTTTCAGCCGAAGTTGAATGAAGCGCAGCGCACCGCGGATGTCCTGTTCCTCGCGAACGCCCAGCCCGATCTGCAGATGGATGTGCTGAAGCAGTGCAAGCGTCCACGCGTCGTTGCTCTCGACACGATGAATTACTGGATCAACACCGCGAAAGAGTCGCTGACGCGCCTCTTTCGCGAGGTCGATCTCATCCTCATCAACGAGGCCGAGGTGCGGCAGTACACGCAGGAGCCGAACCTGGTGAAGGGAGCGCGGCAAATCCTGTCGCTCGGCGCGGACACGCTCGTGATCAAGCGCGGCGAGTACGGCGTGCTGATGATCACGAAGGACGCGATCTTTGCTGCGCCAGCGTATCCGCTTGAAAACGTGTTCGACCCCACCGGCGCTGGCGACACATTCGCGGGCGGCTTTCTCGGCTATCTCGCTTCGCGGAGCGAGATTCACGACCGCGAGCTGCGCCGCGCGATCGTTTTCGGCAGCGTGCTGGCGTCGTTCACCGTCGAGAAGTTTTCACTCGACAGGCTGCGTGAGATCACGCTCAGCGATGTGCTGGAGCGCTATCAGGACTTCCGCGCCCTCACGCACTTCGACGATCACGAGATGTAGAGCGATCGCGATAAACTTCCCCGCAGGTCCTGCGACAGACAATTGATGCTTCCTGCGGGTAAGCGGCTCGGTCCCTACGAGATCATCGCCCCGATTGGCTCGGGCGGCATGGGAGACGTTTATCGCGCTCGTGACAGCCGGCTCGGTCGGGAACTGGCGATCAAGGTCCTGCCGCCGGAATTCGTCGCGAACTCGGAGCGGCGACGTCGCTTTGAAAATGAGGCTCGCGCGGCGTCGGCACTCAACCATCCCAACGTTCTACACGTTTACGACATCGGGCAGGAAGACTCGACGTACTACATCGCGATGGAGCTCGTCGACGGACGCACGCTTCGCGATGCGATGCGCGCCGGCCGGATGCCGCTCAGGAAACTGCTCGACGTGGCCGCAGCGGTCGCGGACGCGCTGGCGAAGGCACACGCCGCGGGAATCGTCCACCGCGACCTGAAGCCCGAAAACATCATGATTTCGCGCGACGGCTTCGTGAAGGTTCTCGACTTCGGCCTCGCGAAACTCGCGGAACCCGCCGGCGGCAGCGACGAAACATCGACGCGCCAGGCAAACCTCACCGAGGCGGGCGCGCTTCTTGGGACAGTGGCGTACATGTCACCGGAGCAGGCATTTGGCCGGCCGGTCGACTTCCGGTCCGATCAGTTTTCGTTCGGAACGATTCTGTACGAGTTGACGACAGGCAAGCGGCCGTTTCTCAAGGCCAGTCCTGCGCAGACTCTCGCGGCAATCATCGAAGACGAGCCTGAGCCGGTCGGCACGCTCGCTCCCGAACTTCCCGGCGCGCTGCAACGGATGATCGAGCGATGTCTGTCGAAGGAACCGGAAGGCCGCTACGCCGCGACCGCCGATCTCGCTCGCGATCTGAAAGATTTTCGTGACTTTGGATTCGACACGATTTCAGACCGCTCGCGATCCGGGTCCGCGCCGCGCGCCCAGCGCCGGCAGCGGGTCTCCTGGAAAACTGCGATCGCGATTTTGTCTGCTGCGATTGCTGCAGCCGGAATCGTCTGGTTCGCGATGAACGCCCGGCCGCGAAAACAGACGGTGCACTTCGACCGCTTGACGTTTCGCCGAGGAACCATCTGGAACGCTCGCTTCGCTCCGGACGGACAGAGCGTCGTTTACGGCGCCGCCTGGAACGGAAAACCGTTTGAAGTCTTCACCGCCCGGGTCGGCGAGCCGGAGTCGCGCTCACTCGGAATTGCGAACGCGGATCTCATGAGCATCTCCTCCTCTGGCGAGATGGCTCTCAGCCTCGGCTCTCAGTTTTTCCAGAGCTTTCAAACGCGCGGAACGCTCGCGCGAGCATCTCTCGGCGGCGGCGTTCCTCGTCCGCTCCTCGAATTCGTTCAATTTGCGGACTGGTCGCCGAACAGCCAGCGTCTCGCCGTCGTCCGCGAGCTCGAAGGACGGGCCCGCCTCGAGTATCCGATCGGCAAAGTCCTCTATCAATCGGGCGGCTGGCTTGGGAATCCGCGAGTCTCGCCCGATGGCCGATCGGTCGCATTTGTCGATCACCAGGTCGATCACGATCCGAGCGGCCAGGTCGTTCTGGTCGACGAGAACGGCAAGAGCACGATCCTGTCGAAAGGGTTGGTCGACGTCGAAGGTCTAGCGTGGGCGCCATCCGGGCGTGAGATCTGGTTCACCGGAAGCCGTCGCGGAGTTCCCGATTCACTCATGGCCGTCACGGTCGACGGACATGAGCGTTCGGTGATGGACTTTCCAGCCCACGTGAGACTGCAGGACATCGATGCTTCCGGCCGCGTTCTGATTCTCAGGGAGGAGGTGACGTTCAATCTCTCCGCTCATGAACC
>DASVHS010000656.1:0-2839 GCA_036382495.1 Thermoanaerobaculia bacterium
CCAGGCTTCACTGCCGAGAGAACGTCGTAGTCGTCGATGTTCTCGAGATAGTCGGCGATCCAGTCGACGAGACGATGACCGGCGCTTCGGAATTCTGCCGTGTTTGAGTCGAGCTTCATGAGCACGGATTCTACGCAACAAAGACAGAGCGCAGAGGGCAGAGGGCAGAGCGCAGGTGAACCCGGAACGCACTGCGCTCTGCGCTCCGCCCGCAGCGCTCTGTTTTAAGAGGCGCCTCGTCCTGACAGAACGGCGGGAATCGTCCGCAGCAGAATCTTCAGGTCGAGCGATGGGGACCAGTTGTCGATGTATTGCAGGTCCATCTGCATCCAGCGATCGAAGTCGATCTGGTTGCGGCCACTGATCTGCCAGAGGCACGTCAGTCCCGGTTTCATCGACAGTCTGCGGCGGTGCCAGCGGTGGTACGACGCCACTTCCTCCGGAATCGGCGGGCGCGGCCCGACGAGGCTCATGTCACCCTTCAGAACGTTCCAGAGCTGGGGGATCTCGTCGAGCGAGAACCGGCGCATCCAGCGGCCGACAGCCGTCACGCGTGGATCGTCTTTCGCCTTGAACACCGGCCCGGTCATCTCGTTGAGATGCGTCACCTCGCCGCGGCGCTCGTGCGCGTCCTCGATCATCGTGCGGAACTTGTACAGCGTGAAGATGCGGCCGTTCAGACCGATGCGCTCCTGCTTGAACAGGACCGAGCCGGGTGAGCTGAGGCGGATCGCCAGTGCTGCGATGAGCAGCACGGGCGCGGTGAGAACGAGAATCAACATCGACACCGCGACGTCGAGCGCGCGCTTGAACGCCAGCTCCGTCTCGTCGGACGGCGTCGTCGTGAACGTCAGGAACGGGATGCCTTCGATCTCTTCGACTTCGAGCCGCGCGACGCGGTTCTGGAAGATGTTCATCGCCACGCGTGTGCGGATCCCGAGTTCCTCGCACATCAGGAAGATCTGCTTCATCTCATCGAGCTTCTTACGCGTGACCGCGAACACGATCTCGTCGATCGGTTCGGCGTGTCCCTGCTCGAGAATCTTCTTGAGATCGGGGACGGCGCCGAAGATGCGATAGCGCGCCCACCCGTTCGACAGTCGATGCCCATCCGACACGAAGCCGAGGATTTTGTAGCCCCAGTATTTGTGGTTGACGATCATGCGGGCGACGTCGAGCGCGCGGCGGCCCGTCCCCACGATTAACACCGTCCGGTAATTGAGACCCTTCGAGCGGACATACCTCGCCAGCACGCGCAGCAGAATCTTTTCTGCGACAAGCAGGATGGTCGACAACACCACGAAGAGGACGAACCAGACGCGCGACAACTGTCGCAGCGGCAGGAGGTACGCGAGCGTCGCCAGAAGCAGGTTGCCGACAGCGACGACGCGAAGGATCGTGATCGTTTCCTTCGTCAGCGGGATCGTGCGGTGGCTGTGATAACTGTGATAACTGAACAGCAGCACTGACCAGATGACGAGGACGAACGGATAGACCTTGAGGTATTCGGAGAGCGGAAACAGCCCGGTCGGGAAATGCTGCGGAGCAATCCACGGCAGCACGACGTCGCGGATGAAAAACGCGGCGAAAAACGCCCCCGACGTCAGTGCAAGATCAACGAGATAAACGGCTCTCGCTACCAATCTCGCTTGTTGTTTCAGCATCGTCGCTTTTCTGAATTTAACGCAAATTCTTCCGATGCGATATACGCACCTGCCGTCCGAACCGTCTAGTGCGACGTTCCAGTGACGTCCCGGAACAATCGCTCATACGCATCGGTCACAGCCGCCCAGCTGTAGCGTTCGGCGGCCCGCTGCCTCGCCCGGCCGCGGATCGCCTCGCGCTTCGCCGCGTCGTCCAGCAAATCGCGAACCGCCTCCGACAACGTTTCCGCAGGCCGCAGTCGGAAGTAACCGACTGAATCGGCTCCTACTTCCCGGTTTTCAGGAGTTTCGTGGGCGAGCACGGCACCACCCGACCCCATCCCCTCGATCAACGCCGGATGCGTCCCCCCCACCTCCGTTGCCTGGATGTAGAGAAGGGCGTTGCGCTGAAGAGTCCGGTAGTCGGACCCGTATAGCGCGCCGGGAAAAATAATTTTCTCGCTCCGATGCGATTCGAGTTTTCGAACAAGGTCCTTCGCGTAGAGTCCCTGACCCAGCATGACGAGCGGAGGCGCAGATTTCAGTTTCTCGTACGCCTCGACGACTTCGAGCGGATTGTTCTCCGGCTCGAACCGGCTGACGTACAGGATGTAGTTTTTCCGCTCGAGACCGAGCCGCTGCAGCACGTCGCTGTCGTGTTCTTCGGGAAACTCGGCGCCGTACGGAATCACAACCGGCTCGATCCCGAAGTTGTCGCGGTAATACGCGGCGATGACTTCCGCGTCCGCGATCACGCGATTCGCGAACGACGCCGAGAGTGCTTCGCCCGACGCATACACGAGCCGCCCGAGGAGGTTCCACTTGCGGCGGCGGCGCTCGATGCCGTCGACGTTGATGACGACTGGAATTCTCGCGGCGCGCAGCAACGGGATCGTGAACGCGTTCGCGGCATTGCAGAGCAGGACGACATCGAAGTCGCGGCGGAGCGCGTCGATCGCTGAAAGGAACGTGTGCGAGACGGTCTCGAAGTACTTGCCTGGGATCGCGGGCAGCACGATGCGACGGATGCCGTGCCACGCAGAGCCCTCTCCCGCTTGCGGGAGAGGGTGGCGCGCAGCGCCGGGTGAGGGTCCGCCCCTCATCCGGCCTCCGGCCACCTTCTCCCCGCGCGGCGGGGAGAAGGCGCTGGGTCGGCGGCAGTAGACAGTGACTTGGTGCCCACGTTGAACGAGTCG
>DASVHS010000657.1:0-14094 GCA_036382495.1 Thermoanaerobaculia bacterium
TTGACAGCCGCTCGGTCTTCGCGCGCCTGCTCGATGCCGGGAAGGGCGGATCGTTCTCGCTCGCGCCGTCGATCGCGTTCTCCGCGACGCGACGCTACATCGACAACACGAATGTGCTCGAGACGACATACGAGACCGACAGGGGCAGAGTCCGCGTGCTCGACCTGATGCCGGCGCTGGCTGAGGCGGAGAAACGCGGAACGCTCCGGCCGTTCCGTCAACTTCTTCGTCGCGTCGAAGGAATCTCCGGCGAAGTGCCAATGAGCGCGGTGTACGAGCCGCGACCCGATTACGCGCGCGTCGTGCCGCGGCTCGAATTCCGAAACGGGGATACGGTCTGGTGCGCATCAGGCCCGGAAGTCTGGTATCTGCGTTCGAACGCGAAGCTCGAGCTCGAGCAGGCCCGCGCAACATCGGCGTTCACGATCCGGCAAGGGGAGCGCAAACACTTTGCGCTCTCGTACGAGACTCATGCTCCCGCGATCTTTCCGAACATCGACTCGACGGCCGACGAAACGATCGCGCAGACGATCGACTTCTGGCAGCGCTGGTCGTCGAATCTCACCTACGACGGACCGCATCGCCACTCGGTGCTGCGCAGCGCGCTCACTCTCAAGTTGCTTGCGTACGCACCGTCCGGCGGAATTGTCGCGGCACCGACGACATCGTTGCCCGAGAAAATCGGCGGCGTCCGCAACTGGGACTATCGCTTCTGCTGGTTGCGCGACGCCTCGTTCACGGTCGGAGCTCTGTACGACTGCGGCTTCGAGATCGAGGGCGGCGCGTTTGTCGACTGGCTTCTGTACGCGACGAAGCTCACGCAGCCGCGGCTGCAGATCCTTTACGACGTGTTCGGAGAGTCACGGCTGCCGGAAACGACACTCGATCATCTCGACGGCTACGCGGGGTCGCGGCCGGTGCGCATCGGCAACGACGCTCACGACCAGTTTCAACTCGATGTCTACGGCGAAGTCCTCGGCGCCGTCGAGGAGTTCACCGATCGGGGCGAGTCTCTCGATCGCGACACGCGACGGCTCGTCAAGCGCCTTGCCGACATGGTCGTCAAGCGCTGGCGCGAGCCCGACAGCGGGATCTGGGAAAAACGTTCAGGTCTCCATCAACACGTACATGCGAAAGTCATGGCCTGGTCTGCGCTCGATTGTGCGGTGCGCCTCGTCGAGAAGGGCCGCCTTCGCATCGATGCATCGCTTTGGCGCCGGACGAAGGACGAGATCAAAGCCGAAGTCTTCGCTCGCGGATTCAATGCGAAGTTGAACAGCTTCGTCGCAATCTATGACGGCGCCGAGCTCGATGCCAGTCTGCTCTACGCGTCACGCGTCGGTTTTCTCGAAGGCGACGACTTCCGTCTGCTCGGCACGATCGACGCAATCCGCCGCCACCTCGGCCGCGACGAATTGCTTTACCGCTACGACGTCGAGACGGATGACGGCCTTCCCCCGGGCGAAGGCGCGTTTCTGGCGTGCAGTTTCTGGCTTGTCGAAGCGCTCGCGATCGCGAAGAAATTCGACGAAGCCAACGAGGTCTTTGAGAAAGTCTGCCGTCGCGCAAATGATGTCGGATTGTTCTCCGAAGAGATCGACGTCCATTCCGGCGCGTTGATGGGGAACTTCCCGCAGGCGCTGACCCACATCGGCCTGATGAACGCGGCGTTACGGCTGCAGCGCGCGGAATCGCGCAAGACCGAACGTCAGCGCAGCGCGTAGAACGAGCCGAGGATCAGTCCGTAGATCGTGTGTGCGACGAGAGTGACGATCGGAGTCATGCGGCCGTAGTTCATCGCCAGAAATCCCGGCGGCTCGAGGAGTCGCGTCGGTTCCGGGCCGCGGGAATCCGACACCATGCGCGGATGAATGCCGGGAAGCAGCGGCAGCAGAACGACAATCACCACGAAACCCTGAACGAGTCCGATGATGGCGCCGACCCACCACGTCGCTTTGTGCAGGTTTTCGAAAAACACGGCGTAGAGGAGCGCGAACAGCAAGCCGTTGACCAGATGAAAACCGTAGCCGTAAATCTTCGCGCGGTCACGATGCGACGTGAACATCGTGCCCATGATGAACGGCATGTCGATGCGCGTGATGCCCAGCACTTGTCCGCCGGCGAGGATCGTCGTCAGCATCACGGTGGCGGCGAATCCCCACAACAGGATCGACGGCAGGTTCAACGTGTTCCATCTCCCGACGCGTGCCGTTGCTTGCGCCGGTCGCGCTTGAACGCGTGACGCTCGTTCGCTTCCTCGATGGAGTGCGAGTCGGAGAGGCTGTGATCGCTCTTGGCCATCTGCGCGAGCTGCTGAACGAGATCGTCGCGGCGCTCGAGGGCGCGAGCAACCGGCTCATCTCGGTCGAGGATCTGTCCGAGGGAGAGCGCGCCTTTGTTCTGGGCGCGCTGAATGAGGAACACCATCAGGAACGTGACGATGGTCGTGCTCGTGTTGATGACGAGTTGCCACGTGTCCGAGTACTTGAAATGCGGTCCGCTGGCCAGCCACACGATGATCACCGCCATCGCTGCGATGAACGCCGGCGTCGATCCGGCTGCGTCCGACACCCACGTCGCGAATCGTGACAGCGCGCTGGTCATGCCCGGCTCTTTCGGACTTCGTCGATCTTGCATGCGCGTCCCTCCGCGCACAAGGATGCCACGAGTGAGGCGGCGCGCCACCACTACCACTACGGGGTTTCCGTCACGAGACGCGCAAAGTTTGCGACGAGCAGCGGATCGTAAAACGTCTCGGCGCGCGTTTTTAGAATCTCGAGCGCGCTTGCTCGCATCTGCGGCTGCTGATAAGGCCGCACCGTCGACATCGCGTCGTATGCATCGGCGATCGACGTCATGCGGCTCGCGAGATTCGGAATGCGCGGCGTTCGCAGGATCGGGTACGCCTGCTTTCCGTCGAAGCGGAGGTGATGCTCGTAAGCGACGACCGCCGTCAGCGGCAGTGCTCCTTCCATTTCGCCGAGGTACCAGGAGCCCTGTTCGGCGTGGCTTTGCATCGTGGACCATTCCTCGCCCTCGAGCTTGCCCGGCTTGTTGAGGACCGACAGCGGCACCATCAGTTTTCCGATGTCGTGAAGCAGGCCGGCCATCCCGAACGCGTGGAGCATCGTGCCCTGGATTCCGAACGACCGCGCCTGCGCGAGGACGAGCAGCGAGACGTTGACGGAGTGAACGAATGTGTATTCGTCGTGCTCGCGCAATTTCGTCAGCGGCAGGATCTGGCGTGTCGTCCGCGAGAGTGCGTCGATGAAACTCCAGACCATCTCCTCCATCACCGTGACAGGAAGCTTGCGTTCGCTGCGGAATCTCGCGAACGCGTCGCGCACGATCTCGAGCTGGTTGATTGAGATTTCCCGCTTCTCCTCGGTCGTCTCTTCTTCGTCGATGGTGACCGCGACGCGGCCGACGATCACATGCGGTGTCGAATCGAATGCTTCGCCCGTCGCCAGCGCCGAGATCAACTGATTCGCCTCGGCCGCCTCGAGGCCGGAAGTGAGCGTGAGCCGTTCGATGCCGCGCCGCCGGAGGATGTCGACGAACTGCCGGTTCGAAAGCGTGGCCTTGCGAAGGACTTCCTGATCCGCGACGAGGTCGTCCCCGACGATGAGGAACGTGACGGAGTCGCTGTTCCGGTCGTGAATGAAGCGCCGCGCGCTCGAGACCGTGTCCTCAACGGTGTGGACGACGCGCGGATGATTCGCCGGATACAACGAGCGTGTGTTCACGGCGACGGCGATCTGGACGATCAGCGGCTCCATCGTCAGCCCTCCGCCAGCTTCCGGCAGATGCTGCGGATCTGCGGATCGCGGGAATGGAGTCCGCGTTCGACGAACGGCGCACGTGCGTCATGTGGGTACGCGGCCAGCGACTCGAATGCGGCCTTGCGCTCCATGCGGTTCGGCCAAGGCAGGAACGATGTCGAGAAAAGATGCTCCATCTGCGAGAGCGCGCGAGGCTCGGCGAGCTCGCCGAGCGCCTTGATCGCCAGAATTCGCAACGGCCGCCTGCTGCCGAAAAAGTCGCGACGCGCGAGAATCTGCAGCAGCGGATCGACGGCCTCCTTGATCCCGTAGTTGCCCACGAGCGCGATCGCGGTCTCGGCCATCTTCGGATCGCGATCGTTGATCGCTTCCTCGAGGAGAGTCCGGGGAACGCTCGCCTCGAACGCAAGGAGCGTCTTGATCGCTTCGAGACGAACCCGCAGGTCGGGATGCTGCGCGACCTTTCGAATCGCCGGTAATGACGTCCGGTCATTGACCGTTCGCAGCAGCAGGATCATGTTCCGGACGACGTACCAGCGCTGGTCATCGAGAAAACTGATGACTTCCGGAACGATGCGAGGACCGAGGGAGCAGACGAGGTCGAAAACGCGGCGCCGCCGGGAGCGGTTCTCTTCTTCCGAAAGGGTGAGCAGGAGATTTCGGGTGGCCGCCGCGCCGAGTCCGTCGATGAGTCCGTGAATCACGGCCGCTTTCTCCGGCGCCGAGTTCGCGAGACTGTCGATGAGCGATTGAACGACGTCGGCGCTGCCGAGCCGGCCGAGAAACGTGGCGATCGAGTCGCGCAACTTCTCGCTGTTCGTCTCCGCGGTGATCTGACGAGCGCGGTCGATAAGCGCCAGCGCCTCATCGAAGTGTCCTGCGCCGATTTGTGACCGGAACACTGTTTCCGCGCGCGCGAGAAGTGCGTCGGCAGGTCTCGAGGAACCATGTTTCTCGAGAAGATCGAGAACGGTCACGGCGAGCTGGCGATCGACGGCGTCGGGCGCGACAGTTTCGACCCGCGCCCCGAGCTTATCGATGGTGTTCGTGACGATGTTGCTCAGTCGCGGCACGTTGATCGCCACGGCGGCGAGAAGCGACTGATGCTCCGGCGGATTGAAACGATCGATGTCCTCTTCGCCGAAGAGTTGTACGAGCTCGCCGACGATCCCTGGCGGTGCCTCCGGCAAGGCGTCGTGTCTGGCATCGAGTGCCGCGAGGGATTGCAGCAGCGCCATCGCTTGCGAGGAGAGTTTGCCCGCCGCGGCGAGATGACGCAGCGACTCGATCACTTCGTCGTGCCTCAGCGACGCCGCGACTTCACGCAGCTGCGGCCCTGCCGACTCGTCGGCCGAAAGCGGAAGCAGGATCGATTGGATGATCGCGCCGCGCAGCGGCTCCGGCATCATGCGCAGAAGTTGAATGACCTGCTGCACGGCCAGCTGGCGGCGCAGGCCGGTCGACGAGGCGATGTGTGCGCCGATCGTCTCGGCGACCCGGCCGACGATGGCATCGGCGACCTTTCCGGGCCGCGGATGGAGTCGCACTCCGAACGTCGCGTCGGGGTCGAACGGCGCGACATCATCCAGGGTGTTGATGTATCTCAAGATGAGTGCGGACAGCTCGTCCACCGAACGGATGTCGCTCGACAGGAGTTGCTGCGACTTCGGCGAAAGCTCGCGGCCGGCCACGAGCGCGCGCAGGATGTCGTCCCACAACGACTCGCGCTTGTGAACGGGCGGCGCGATCTCGTCGGTGACGCGCACCGCCGAGTAGTCGACCGGCTGCAGGTGAATGTTCATGACGCCGGCGATCGTCAAGGCCTCCCACATCGGCGGAGCCGTCTCGCCGGGAGGAGGCGTCAGCAGCCGCAGCAGCTGCTCGATATCGGCGGCGGTCGTCGACGCTGCGAGCCGGACGACCGCGACGTTTCGCCCATACAGCGCCTGAGCGAACTTCTGCGCCTGCGTCGAATCGATCTTGTCCGGGCCGTACACGATCCCGTCCGCGGCAACGCCCAGGACGACTTCCCCGGCGGGGCCGCGAAGGTCGGAAAACGAGCGATAGGCGGCGGTGAGGGAGGTGGCCAGGGCGGGGTGGCCGGGCGGATAGGCGGCCAGGTTCTTCCAGGCCAGCGCGAGCGAGCGAATGAAATCGGCGACCTCATTGCCCGCGGGAACTGGTGTCACGTCAGCATTTTACGGGTGCTGTCCAGCTTTTCACGCATCTCTGACGGACCGCGAACGTTCGGCTGTTGGCCCCTCCGCCACACTTCACGAGTCATGAAGCTGACCTCAGAAGAAATGGACCTGTTCCACGCCGCCTGCGCCGACCTCGGCAACGAGGCCGCGCAGGAATTGCTGAACCTGTTCGCTGTGGAGCGTGCGCTCGACGTTCTGATCCAGCTGCCGACGGTCCCGCTGGCGTTGCTCGCGGAACTGGTGAGCCACCTGTGGCGCGCGATCAACACCGAGTATCGCAAGCGCACGGGGTGCGACCTGGTCTTCATCGACGACGCGGTGGCGTGATCAAAACCAGAGCCCTCTGAGACGCACTATTCCTTCTTCGTGGTCAGCCAGCGCTCGATCATCGCCCCGAACTCAGCCTCGCGCACAGGCTTGGGCAGAAAGTCATTCATCCCGGCCCGGAGGCATTGATCGCGATCGCTGTCGGACGCGCTGGCAGTCAGCGCGATCACAGGCGTCAGCGTGCCGCGGCCGCGCAGCACGCGGGTGGCCTCGTGGCCGTCCATCTCCGGCATCTGGCAATCCATGAACACGAGGTCATAACCGATGCGGTCGAGGGCGTCGATCGCCTCGAGCCCATTGCCGACGGCGTCGGCGAGCACTCCCAGTTTCTGCAACTGGCGAAGGGCCACTTTCTGATTGACAACGTTGTCGTCGACGACGAGGACACGGCGCTTGCCGCTGTGTTTCACGGCGAGCTTCTCCGCTTGCGCGACGACGACCGGCCGCATCGTCTTCCCGAAAACGGCCGAGAAGAGATGCTCCTGCCGCACCGGCTTGCGGATGAAGGTCGTCACACCGATGTCGGCGAGTTTCGCGGCGTCGATCGACTGCGTTCCCGCCGTCATCAACACAAACCGCGGTCCGCCGAACTCCGATTGCCCGCGGACGAGGCGGGCCAGGGAGATTCCGTCGAGGCGGTCCATCTGCACATCCGAGATGACGACGTCGTATGGCGTGCCGGCGGAAGCCTGCTCGCGCATCATCGACATCGCCGTAATGCTGTCGGCGGCCGCGTCGTTGGGCACGTGCCACGCTGTGAGTTGCAGCGCCACCATTTGACGTGTCGTCGTGCTGTCCTCGACCACGAGCACGCGCGGGCTCGATGTCGTCGTCACCATCGCCGGAGCACGATCGCTGCACGCGAATTTCGCTGTGAACCAGAACGTCGCGCCGCATCCAGGCTCGCTCTCGACGCCGATCTGGCCACCCATCAGATGGACGAGCTGCCTCGAGATGGCCAGACCGAGCCCTGTCCCGCCGAAGCGCCTTGTGGTCGACGCGTCCGACTGCGTGAACGGCTGGAACAACTTCCTGCGGGTGACCTCGTCGATTCCGTCGCCGGTATCGGTGATGCGAAATCGAAGCACGACCGAGTCTCCATCATCAGGTTCGCGTTCGACCTGGACGAGCACGCCGCCGAGTTTCGTGAACTTGATGGCATTGCCGATGAGGTTCAGCAGGATCTGCCGAAGGCGCCCGGAGTCGCCGCGAAGGAGCGCGGGGATATCGGGATCGACGACAAAACCGATCTCGAGCGACTTCTGGCGTGCAAACTCGGCGAGGAGGTCGATTGTCGACTCGCTGGCCTTGCGCACGTCGAACTCGAGCACTTCGAAGTCGAGCTTGCCGGCTTCGATTTTCGAAAAGTCGAGGATGTCGTTGATGATCGTAAGCAGCGACTCCGCGCTCGAGCGTGCGGTCGAAGCGAGATCCTTCTGATCGCCGTTCAGATCCGTGTCGAGCAATACGCCGAGGAGTCCGATCACGCCGTTCATCGGCGTGCGGATCTCGTGGCTCATGTTTGCGAGGAACTCGGACTTCAATCGCGCGGACTCGAGCGCGGCATCGCGCGCCGTGGCCAGGTCGCGTTCGAGAGCCAGGCGTTCGGTGAGGTCCACCGCGACACCGCCGACAAACGACGTGCCGTCCTTTGCGCCGACCGGGAACTTGTATGTCAGCCACTGCCGTTCGCCGCCGTCGATGGTCGGTGCGCTCTCGAGCACCTGAATCGACTTGCCGGTTCGCAGAACCTCTTCGTCGTGCGCGCGAACCCTTCCGACGATTTCCGCGGGCATGAGATCGGCGTCCGATCTGCCCAGCACCGTGGTGCCGGCAGCGGCGAAGTGGCGGTTCATCAACTCGTTCGCATAGACGTAGGCGCCGTCGGCCTGCTTGATGAACGCGATCGTGGGACTGTTGTTCATGAACGCGTTGAAGCGGTCTTCCGCGAGGCGCCGCTGCGTGATGTCGCGCGCGATTGCCTGAAAACCGGTGATGGAGCCTTTGTTCAGGATCGGTGTCACGCTCTGACCGATCCAGACGACCTTTCCGTCGTTCGCCAGCGCCGGAAACTCCAGGTATGTCGGCTGACCTGCGCCTCGCGACTGGGTACGATAGTGTTCCATCACGGGCGCCCGCCACTCTTCGGGGATCAGTTCGGAGTAATGAGCGCCGATCAACTCCGCCGGCTCGAAGCCGAGGATGGAACGGACGGCGAGGTTGACGAACGTGAAGTGGCCGCGGAAGTCGGCTTCGTAAATGATGTCGGCGCTGCCGTCGACGAGTTTCCTCAGTCGTTCTTCGCGAATGCGCATGGTCTCGAAAAGCCGGCGCTTCTCGGTGACATCGAGCGCCATCACGAGCCGCAGGCCGCTGCTCTCTCCGTCGAGATCCTTCGAGAGCAGCAGGACCCAAAAGTCTTTACCGGCGCGCGTCCGGTGCCGGACCGCGTCGCGTTGAACGTCCACGACGGAGTCGTCGGCGTCGGGATGACTGTCCTCTTCGAGCTGCATGCCGGTCAGCGTCATGGCGCGGAACTCGTCACGTGAAAAGCCGTAGATCGTCGTCGCGACGTCGTTCGCGTCAAGGAGACGATCGGATTCGGGCTCGTGAATCCAGCTGGCGAGCGGAATCGAGTCGAGGAGCGTTGCCCAGGGCCGGTGATCGCGAACAACAAGATCCCGGGAAGGCTTCGATTTGGAGGTGGGCACGGTGATCTTCTACGCGCGGTTCGTGCCGGGCGCGCCGATACTGCAAACCGATGCAACTGAGGGTCTTAGGCGGTTCGTCGCGAGTCGGTTTGCGTCGAAATCTGGTCGACCGTTTGATTTCCGGACACGATTCCGAAGCGCCGTTTGGACTCCTCGAGGAAGCATTCGCCGCACAGGATGAGCTTGTCGAGGAGGACAGTTGCCGCGGCCCGGCAACGATCGCAGCGTTGCTTGAGCGGTACGGGCCGGAAGCGAAAGACCTCGTTGGCCATCAGGCAACCTCCGTGCGCCGTCCGGCGACCGCGGCGTAGATCGAGCAGAGAGCGTTCGCGACAGCGGTGTATCCAAACCGCCGCGTGACATCGCTGCGAATCGCAGCCGGATCAAAATTGCGCGTGAGAAACTCGGTCATCGCCCGCAGCAGTCCTCTCCCGTCATTGCAATCGACGAGTAAACCCGCCTCTCCGTTGACAACCTCCTCGGGACCGCCGCACCGGGTGGCGATGACGGGCAAGCCGGTCGACATCGCTTCGATGAGCACGACGCCGAATGTCTCGAAGTCGCTGGGCATGACGAGCGCGTTCGCTTCCCACATCTGCTGACGAACCGCCGGACGGCTCAACCAGCCGGTCATCTCGATCGCGTCATCGACGCCGAGGCGGCTCGAGAGCTCCTCCAGCCGCACGCGCTCTTTGCCGTCGCCGGCGATGACGAGCCGCGTGTCGCGGTTGTGCTGATGCAGGCGCGCGAAGGCATGAATGAGCAGATCGATTCGTTTGCTCGGTACGAGATCGCCGACTGAAAGGAACACGAACGGCCGCTTCGCACGCGGCGACGGCGGCAATGAGAAATAGTCGGAGTCGACGGTGTTCGGCATGACGACCGCGGCGTCGCGGCCGGAAATGCAATCGACGCTCGACTTCAGTGCGCGACTGACCGCGATGACCCGGGCGGCGTTGCGATACGCATCGCGAAGGTGCTTGCGCGCCGATCGCGCGACGTTCAGCGTCATGATCGAGCTGGCGTGCTCGGTGATGACATACGGTCTGCCGATTTTCTCGGCCGCGATCATCGCGGCGTAACCGCCCCACATCGCGGAGTGTCCGTGAATCACGTCCGGCGTTCCGTGGATCGCCGCATACGTACGCACGAGCTTCCGCGTGAGATTGACCCAGAGCATCGCCCCGGTGGTCGTCTGCGCGAACGTGCTCCAGCCTTTCATCCGCATCGTCGGGATTCCTTCTTCGAGACGTGACACCACCTGGAAGTGGCTGTCGAACATCGCGACGGGAGTGAGGCGCGAGAGGCTGCGCCGTTCGACGAATGCCAGGCCGGAACGCAAACCGTGCTGCGCGAGTGCGCGAGCCTGGTCGGCGAAGAACGTGCCCCGCCACGGCTTGTCGACCGTGCTGTACCACGAAGGCAGAAGAAGGATGTGCATGGCGAAAGTTGGCGGGCGGCGGCATGAGTCCGCCGCCCGCCGGTTTGAAAGACGATCAGGCAGTCACGGTCCAGAGGACAGATCCGTCGTTGCCGATCGCTACGAGTTGACGCGTCGGTGTGCCGCCGGTTGTCGTCGCCGGTGTCACCACGATCGCGTACGTTCCGCCACTGAACGGCTCAAGCTCCGTCACCCGACCGGAAATCGTGCGCGTCCACGCGACGGCACCAGACGAAGTGGAGAGGGCGGTGATCGTCGAGCTGACGGTCCCGTCAGAAGCGGATGAGGAAGTGACCGACAGCAGATTGCTGCCGGAGAGGACGAGGCCCCGGTCGCGATTCGCGAGCGTCGCAGTCCACGCGGTGGCGCCGGTCGAACGAATCGCCGTGACGGTTGTCGTCGCGGTACGCGTGCCTGTGTCGACGACCGTTCGGATCAGGAACACGGTCCCGTCGGACGCGACGAGCAGATTGCCTTCGCCGAAGTCGCCCGGTCCCGGTCCGCCCGGCCCGCCGTGCCCACCGCCGTTGGCCAATGCCAGCGACGCCAGCATGAGCATCGCGATGGTTGTGATCAGTGTCTTTTTCATGGATGGTTCTCCTTGGTTTTCCCGCGGATCGATGCCGCGTTGAGCGAAAGGAGAAGGCGAGCGAGGTGCCACCCGCTCGTGAGAGAGGAGGGGTGAAAACAGCGCGTCAGAATGACGCGGAACGGATCGTGCCGATGACGCGGAGGTGCGTCAGTTCGACTCGCCGGGCGGTTTACGCGAAGTTCCGTGCGGCAGCTGAGGTGGTTGCTGGCTCGCACCAGGTTGGCCGTGATCGCCGGGTCCGCCGTTGCGCGGTGTTCCGTGCGGGCCTCCGTCGTTGGGCGGGCCGGAACGTTCGCCTTCGCGCGCCGGCGGTGCGTTCTTCTTGCGGTCTTCCGGCATCGGACGCGCGGTCGGGACGTCGTGACGTCCGAACGCAGACTCCTCGCCGGCATGGACGAGGATCGGGTCCTTCAATTTCGTTGATCGCAGTTCGACCGTGCCTTCCCAGACATCGAGCGTCGTGCGTCCGGCAGCGTCGACTTCGACGTCGTACTGCGTTCCGCGCACCGCCAGTAGCGCGCCCGGAGTCTCGACGACTCGGGGCTCGTTGCCGGTGATCTTGTCGAACATCGCGCGCAGGCGTCCGCGATCGAGCGAGAGAATCACGCCGGGCGTGCCCGACGCGAGATGCACGTCGGTCGAGCTGAAGATCTCGAATTTCGCTTTTTGGCGATCGGAGGCGATGAGCGCGTACGAGAACCAGCCGGTCGTGACCTTGTCGCCGCTCGTCGCGTGCTGACCTTGTGCGACGGCATGGGCCTTCGTGGCCAATCCGGTCAGCTGCACGTTGTGTTTCACCTGCTCGAACCGGTAGTCGACCGGTGTGGTCGGTTGTGCGACGACGGAACCCGCCATCGAAAGCGCCACGATCGATACAACGAGTGTCTTCATGATCGCCTCAGGTCTTCTCGATCGCGATGTCGAGACGTTTGATCTTGCGCGCGAGCGTCTTGCGCTCGATGCCGAGAATGAATGCTGCCTGCGTTTGATTCCCTCCCGTAGCGCGCAGGACGGTCATGATGTGCTTCCGCTCAGCCTCATCGAGAGGGATGAGGTCGTCGCTCCTTGTCTGGCCAGTTTCTTCATCGGACGGTGACTCGGTCGATTCCGTGTGCGGCGCGATCGTCCGCAACGCCGATTTCGCCGCCTCCGCGTCCGTCAGCGAGCCGGCGTCGATGACGGTCCGGCGGATGACCTGCTCGAGCTCGCGAACGTTTCCCGGCCAGTCATGACCGGCGAACACGTCCAGGACCGCCTGCGAGGGGCCGGCGATCGGGTCGCGGTGCATTTCCGTCGCGACGCGCCCCCGGAAGTGTTCGACGAGCAGCGGGATATCCGTCGGCCGTTTTCGGAGCGCGGGAACATCGACCTGATAACCGGCCAGCCGATAGTAGAGATCCTCGCGAAACTGGCCCGATCCGACGAGGCTCTTGATGTCGCGATGCGTCGCCGCGAGCATCCGCACGTCGACGCGGTGACTCTTGTCGGAGCCGAGCGGCGTCACCGTTCCGTCCTGCAGAAAGCGCAGCAGCTTGACCTGGAACGACGGCGAGATGTCGCCGATCTCATCGAGGAACAGCGTGCCGCCGTCGGCACGCGACAACGCTCCTCTCCGGTCCTGGCGCGAGTCGGTGTAGGCGCCGCGCGCCGATCCGAACAGCTCGTTCTCGAGGAGCGTGTCGGGAATCGCGCCCGTGTTGAGTGCGATGAACGGTCCGGCCGATCGCTCGCTCAGGTCGTGAATCGACTGTGCGACGAGCTCTTTTCCGCTTCCGCTCTCGCCGAGGATGATGACGGGGACGGTGGTGGAGGCGACGCGAGAGATGGCTTTGTACATCTCGACCATCAGTGGATGCGAGCCGATGATCCGCGACGGCGGCCCCGGCTCGATCACCGTTGCCTCGGGCTCTCGCCGCCGAACGGCCGCGGCGACCGCGGCGATGACCTCCGAAAGCTCGAAGGGTTTCGCGATGTAGTCGAACGCGCCGATGCGACGCGCCAGCGCCGTGGTTTCGATCGAGCCTCGCGCGGTCATGAGGATGACCTTCGGCGGATCACGACGCTCGGCGATCGATTGCAGGAGGGCGATGCCGTCTTCGCCGGGCATGTAAATGTCGCTGAGCACGACGTCAATCCGCTCCTGGATCAACAGGTCGCGTGCGGACGCGACGTCGCTCGCTTCGAATGTGCGATGACCCGCTTTCTGCAGCGCCATCGCCGCGCTGGTTCGAATGCCGGCATCATCGTCGACGATGAGAACGCGCGCCATTACATCGCTCCCGCTTTCGCAACGGCGGGCGCGAGCGGAAGCGTGAACCGGAATACGGATCCGCCGGCTGCCGCACGCTCAACGAGCACGTTGCCGCCGTGCCATTTCGCGACTTCCGCGACGAGCGAGAGGCCGAGGCCGAGTCCCTGGGTGCCGGCGGCGGATGTGCCGCGGAAGAATCGATCGAACACCCTCTCCCGCTCCACCTCACTCAATCCCGATCCTCGGTCCTCGACCTCGATCACCGCGCTGTTCGCTTCGGCGCGCGTCGAGATCGTGACCGGCGATGGTGGGGGCGCGTACTTCAGCGCGTTGCCGACGAGGTTGTCGATCACGCGCTCGATCAGCGATGGGTCCGCGCGCACGAACACGTTCGGCACCGTCGTCACGATCAGTGGCCGATCGGTGCTGGCCTGCAGAAAATTTGCGCGCATCCGGACGATGTCCCCGAGATCGATGACGGTTGAGGACGACTGGAAGTCACGCAACGGCAGCCGTTCGAGGTCGAGCAGTCCGCCAACGAGCGACTGCAGCTTGCCCGCTTCCGCCTCGAGCATCGACGCAACACGCCTTCGTTCCGCGTCGGTCAGATCGAAGCCGGCGAGCAGTTGCGAGAGACCGCGCATCGACGCCAGCGGTGTCGTGAGCTCATGAGCGAGGACGCGCTTCGACTCCGCTTCGTGTTCGCGGCCGGCGGTGAGTCGCGTGACCGCGGCATCGCTCTGCCGCAGAGCATTCGTGATCCGCAGTGTCTCGATCAGTGTCGCGACG
>DASVHS010000658.1:0-1970 GCA_036382495.1 Thermoanaerobaculia bacterium
AAACGCTATCGCGCCGAATACGACAGCGCGACGAACCGCATCGAAGAGGAAGCGAAGACGATCGAGGCGCCGGAGTTCATCAAGTCCCCTCCGATGACGCTCGACGATCAACTGCAATACGACGCGCGGACGCTCGACGGCGACGTGCCGTTTGTCGTCTCGAAATTCGACAACATGACGAGCGGCATGCTCGGACTCGCGCTGCGTCTCGATAGCGTGCCGCGCGAACAACTCCGCTACGTGTCGCTGCTGCCGGCGCTGCTCACGCGCGTCGGCGTGATCGAGAACGGCAAGCCGGTGACGTTCGAAGAAATGAGCGAGCGGCTGCGCAACGAGATCCTCTCGCTCGACTCAGTCTTCTCGACGAACGCGCGCACCGAACGCGTCGAGCTCGTCGTGCGCGGCGCGGGGATCGGCGAGACCGAGATGCGTCGCGCGATCGACTGGATGAGCCTCGTCCTCAACCATCCCGACTGGCGTCCGGAAAATCTGCCGCGCATCCGCGACGTCGTCGATCAGTCGCTGAGCACATTGCGCAACACAACGTCGGCATCGGAAGAGTCATGGGTCAACAACCCAGCCGACGCGTATCGCATGCAGCACAACCCGACGTACCTCGCGGCCGGTTCCTTCTTCACGCGTGCGCACAACGCATTGCGACTTCGCTGGCTGTTGAAGGACCCGGCGCCGGGCGACGCGGACGCACTCACCGCATTCTTCAATCAGCTCGTCGATTCGGGCAGGACGATGAATCGCGCTGATCTGAAGGCGCTGCTCGCGAAGACGCCGGAGAATCTGTCCGCGACCGCGAAGCCGATCGCACAGGACGCGCTCAAGGATCTCGACCTCGAGCTGATCAACATCCCGGACAACAGTCTGTCGACAGACTTTACGTATCTTTGCAGAGCGATGCGCGACGACTTGCTCACGCCGGCGTCGCAAGTGCTGACGCAACTCGATGCCGTGCGGCGTTCGCTGCTCACGACAGGCGGCGCGCGCATGTACATGGTTGGATCGACGACGCTCGAGAACGCGGTCATGCCGCAGGTGAAAACGCTATTGAGTGGAGGACAGGCGCCTCGCCTGTCCCCCGACAAAGGACAGGCGGGGCGCCTGTCCTCCACCGGCATCGTCGATTCGCGATTGCTCGAGCGCGACCCAACCGCCACCCGCCCCGTCTACGTCGGTCTGCTCGCGCCGAACATGAAAGGTGGCGTGATCATCACGTCCGTCCCGACCGTTCAGTACGCCGACGCGAACGATCGCGAGAAGCAGCTCGACTTTCTCGCTTCGCGTCTTCACGCCGGATACGGCGCGCACGGCATCTTCCTCAAGACGATCGGCGCGGGTCTCGCGTATTCGAACGGACTACGCGCATCGGTCGCCGCCGGCCGCATGGGCTATTACGCGGAGCGGACGCCGGAGCTGCCGCAGACGGTGCGTTTCGTCGTCAATGAATTGAAGACCGCGCCGCGCGATCCGAAACTCGCCGATTACGCCGTCGCGCAAGTATTCAGCGAATTCCGATCAGCGGCGACGTACGAGAATCGCGCCGAAGGAATCGCCGCCGATCTCGCCGATCATCAGCCGCCCGACCAGGTCCGCGCCTTCCGCCAATCCATCCTCACCCTCCGCACCGACAAAAACCTCGGCAACACGCTGTTCGATCGCAAGGATGCGGTGTACGGAAGGTTCCTGCCCGGCTACAACGTGAAAGCGGCGGATGTGCCGGGCGGCATTTACTTCGCGATCGGTCCCGACAAACAGCTCGACGCGTGGGCAGAGTACGTGCGCACCTCAGACGGCGCGACGCTGTACAAACTCTACGGACGAGATTTCTGGATGCCGTAGCGAGTAGGCTCTATTTCTCGCAGGCGCCCAGATACTTCCCAGAGAACTTCTGCGTCATGTCGACGTCGCCGGCTTTCATGTGACCGTCACCGGTGTACGACTCCGGACTGAACGTGATT
>DASVHS010000659.1:0-3901 GCA_036382495.1 Thermoanaerobaculia bacterium
ATGCGTCACAACAAGAAGGACGCGGTCGAGTTTTTGAAGGCGAAAGGGGCGGTGGACGATCCGGCGGCGGGGAAACTGAATTCGAGTCCGGACTAGGGCGGGTGGGTGGTGGGTGAGAAAAGATGAATTTCGAAGTTCGAATTTCGAATGACGAATTAAGAATCAGGAACTGGACCGTTCTTTCCCAATTCTTCATTCTTCATTCTTCATTCGAACTTCGAACTTCGAAATTCATCTTTCTCTCATCCTTCCACCCGCCTTTCCTCGATCACCGTGTTCAATGATTCCCCTCCAATATCGAGATACAGGTGCCGTTCCGTAACGGACAACGACATCTTGATCCGCCGCTCGACCCTGGCGGCGAAGTCCTCGATGAAGCCGCGGCCGAACGTGTAGATGGGGATCTCTGCGGCCCGGTGAATCTTGCGGCGCTCGAGCTCCTTCATCACGTTGCGCAGGTCGCGATGTGTGTAGAGCGCGACACGGTCGGCAAGCTTGCTGGCGCGATGCAGCCGCTCGGCGTCCGGCATTCCTACTTCGATCCAGGCCGTGACACGCCCGGTGAGATCGCGGACGACGATCGCCGGCTCGTCGCCCTTCGACAGGCCTGTTGTGAACTCGATGCCTTCGCTGTACTCGAGGCAATACGCGAGCAGGCGCGTGGCCATGTACTCCGCGCTCTCGGATGGATGCATGGCCAGGCGCAGATCGAGAACCTCGTAAACGCCGCGGTCGACGTCCGACAAGTCGACCGTGACGTTGTACATCGTCGATGTGAGAGCCATGCCAGTCGCACATGGTAACGTTTCGCCGCTCATGAGATTGTTCGCATCGCTGATCGTAATCGCCGCGCTCACCGGTTGCGGAACGCAGTCACACATGAACGACATCGACGCGATCTTTCGCGACTACACGGGCGACGTTCCTGGCGCGAGCGTGATCGTCGTGCGCGGCGACCACGTCGTGTTTCGAAAATCGTTCGGGCTCGCAAACGTCGAGGAGCGGATCGCGACAACACCCGATACGCACTTCCGGCTCGCTTCGGTGACGAAGCAGTTCACGGCGGCCGCGATTCTGACGCTCGCCGGCCAGAACAAGCTCTCGCTCGACGATTCCGTCCGCCGCTGGCTGCCGTCTCTGCCGCCATACGCCGATGCGATCACCATTCGACATCTGCTCACGCACAGCTCCGGATTGATCGACTACGAGGACGTGATGCCGTCGACGACGACGGTCCAGTTGAAGGATGCCGACGTGCTGCTGTTGCTCGAAACGCAGTCGACCACGTACTTTCCGCCCGGATCGAGCTATCGATACAGCAACAGCGGCTACTCACTGCTCGCGCTCATCGTCGAAAAGTCGTCGGGAAAGCGGTTCGCCGATTTTCTGCGCGAACAGATTTTCACGCCGCTGGGGATGACGACGACCGTGGCGCACGAGGAAGGTGTCTCCAGGGTCGTGAATCGCGCGTACGGGTACAGCCGCGCGGTCTCCTCCTGGCACCGCACCGATCAATCCCTCACCAGCGCCGTCCTCGGCGACGGCGGAATCTACACGTCGGTCGATCAACTCGTGCCGTGGCTGCACGCGCTCGATCAGGGACGCTTCGCGGAAGCGTCGGTGCCGCGCACGATCACGGACAAAAAGGGCGTGAGTTACGGATTCGGATGGCGCATCAGCGAACACGATGGGCGCCGCATGGTGTGGCATACCGGCGAGTCGATCGGCTTCCGCAACGCGGTCGTCCGTTTTCCGGACGAAAAGTTGAGCGTGGTCGTGCTCACGAATCGGGATGAGGGCGAGCCGTACGAACTGGCGATTCGCGTTGCAGAGGTTCCCTAGCGCGGTTCGGGCGTTTCCTCTCCTCGCTCGACGCTGACTCTCGCCAGGCGGCGGATGAACTGGCGGTCCTCTTCGTTGCTGCGCACGTACACCTCGCACAGCTGGTCGACGTGATCGCTCGGCTCGGAGGCGAGGATGGTGAAGCCTTCGTCGGGTTGCTCGGACGTGCGGCTCCATTTCTTTTCCCAGCGTCTGCCGTTCAGCGTGCAGCGCACGTAACCGCGATCGACGATGACCGCGGCATTCGGCAGCATCCGCTTCGTTTTCTCTTCGGTCGCATCGATGCCGTTCGTCGCAACGACACCGGCGCGGAACACGGGCATGTTGTCCTGGGTCACCGGTCCGATGCCGCGCGCGTTCGCGACCTGCTCGGCAAGCGATCGCGCGACGTGCTGAGCAACGAAATCGCGGAGTGTGATCGCCGCGTCGTCGATGTACTCGGCGAAGAACAGGCCTGATTGATAGACGGTTGCTCCGTCGTCGCCGTGCGCGAAGCGGTGCAGACGGCACGCGACGACTGTGGCATCGACCTCGATGATCTTCTCCTTCCACTCGAACCGGAAGCGCGCTTTCCTGCCGACATCGAGCCGCGTGAAGTGTTCGATCCGCGCGCCGGCATCGGTGATGTCGAGGATCACGGTCGGCGTCGCACCGTATCGGGCAATCAGGCCGCGCGTCAGCTGAATGCGGTGCTTCTTACGCCGTTCGCGGCCGTTGCGGGTGGAGGAGAGGGACATGTTCAGCAGGGCGGATATTTTACGCTCATCGGATGCGTACCACCCCTTCCGCCACACGCGGAAAGCGCGTCATGACGGCGGGGTCGTGGCCGGGCACGATCGAGCCAACGTCGCCGGCGAGCGATTTCATCCGATCCTGCGCGGCGAGGTTCGACACAGCGTCGAATGTCTGCGCGATCGGCACATGTTTGTCGAGGTTCTCGTACAGATACACGTTGTCGGAGGCGAGGATGACGGGACCGTGGGCGGCGCTGACGCCGATGTATTGCGATGCATATGTATGGCGTCCGCCGGTGTACACGTTGATGCCCGGCAGGATCTGGCGATCGCCATCGACGAGGCGGAGCCGGCCGGCATCGTTCGCGCGGTGAAAGAAGTCGATGTCTTCCTTCGTGATCCCGTCTTTTCCCGCGCGGGTCGAGTAGTAATCGTATTCAGCCTTCTGGATCCAGATCGTTGCTTTCGGAAAGAGATCGGCGCCGCCCGCGTGATCCCAGTGCGCATGCGTAATGATCACGTCGGTGATCTCGTTCGCGTTGACGCCCGCTCGCGCAACGGCCGCATCGGGCCGCACATAATCAGCCGGCTTCCACTGCCGGATGAGATCGTCGCGATAAAAACCGGAGTCGACCAGAATGTTGTGTCCGCCACCGCGGACGAGCCAGACCATCATCGCAATGTCGAGTTTGCGGTCCTTTTCTGCGCCCTGGACCAGGCTGGCCACGGGAAACTGCGGGATCGTGGCGTAGCGGATGGCGAAGACTTCGTAATTCGGAGTGTGGGCCGGCATTCGCACCGCAGCGAACAAAGCGATGGTGGCGAGCAAAACGCGCATGAGAAGATCATGTCATTCCGAACCGCGAAGACGGCGAGGAATCTGGGCGGGGGACGCCCTCCGCCCAGATTCCTCGCGCTCTGCGGCGCTCGGAATGACATGATGCCGGTAGGCGCGACATTCGCACTGAAAGAAGACCAATGGCCAGAGGCTGGGAAAGTAAATCCGTCGAGAATCAAATCGAAGACCGCCGTGAACCGGTTTCCGGGGACAGGGTCGAGATGGCGCAGGACAAGCTGGAGCTCACGCGCAAGCGCGAAGGACTGGAGTCCTCCCGCCGCGGCGTCGCTCGCGAGCTCGAGGCGACGTCGTCGGATCTGCGTCGTCGATCGCTCCAGGCGGCGCTCAAGCACCTCGACGCGGAACTGAAGAAACTCGATTAGCGCGCCGGCGTGAGTTGAATCTTGTTGACGACATTCTCCATGTCGCGAACCTGCTCGTGCATCCCCTGAATGGCCTGATCCTGCTGGATCTGCTTCTTTTGCGT
>DASVHS010000660.1:0-1589 GCA_036382495.1 Thermoanaerobaculia bacterium
CGCCGTTTCGCAACCGACGCTCGCGCCGTCCGATCCCGAGTGCGCGTCGATACCGCCGCTGACGACGATCGTGCCGATGCTGCTCAGGCCGAGCAGCGACCTGCCCGAGCCGACCGTCACGCTTCCGAGCGGCGAAGTCGCGGCAGTGCGGATCCCGAGCGTGCTCGTGATCCCGGGCAATGTCGGATACCTCAAACAATTCTTCTCCGCGAAACTGTTCGTCGCGAACGGCGCGCCCGGCTCGTCGAACCTCACCGTCCACGACGTCATCGGCACGATCACGATGCCGGCCGGCGCCGATCAGATCCCGAACACGCTCGACGATCCGCTGACGCTGCCCGATACGACGAAAGGTCCGCAGCCGGCATCGATGCCTGTTCGCGCTCCCGGACTCGACGGAGAAGTCGGCACGCCCGACGACGTCGGCACGCTTGCGCCCGGCGAGCAGGGTCAGGCCGAATTTCTGATTCGAGGCGAGAAGGAAGGCTTCCACACACTCAACTTCGATGTGCAGGCGACGCTCGACGGTCTCGTCACAGGGCCGGTGCACGTCACCGGCTCGGGACAGGGCGGAGTCCTCGTCCGCAATCCTTACTTCGACATGACGTTCAGCGCGCCTGCTGTCGTGCGCAACGGCGAACACTTCACGCTGTTCGTGACCGTGAACAACATCAGCCAGAGTCTCGCGAACGCAGTCAGCGTCACGCTCGACGCGAGCCGCCTCTCCGGCGCGCATCTCATCGCCGGGGCGACGCAGACGATCGACACGCTCGCCGTACACGACGCGAAGACGCTCCAGTTCCAGTTCCAGAGCGATCGCACCGGACAGCTCGTCGCGACCTATCTCAACTTCGACACGCAGAACGGAACGACGGGAAATCTGAAGTTCACGCTGGCAGTCGGCGAACGCGGCGTGCCGCTCTCGCCGGATACGCTCGTGCTGCCCGCGGCGACGACATTCGTTCCCCAGGACGTACTCAACGCCGCGATGCGCGTCCTCGGACAGGCGTGGAGCGTGACGAACGCTCCGAGCGGAACACTGCCGGCCGGTGTGATTCGAACATCGAAAGAAATCGTGACGCAGAAAGCGCTCGCACTTGCGGAAGCCGGTCTGCGCGTCAGCCTCGGCCAGCCGCAACAGGACGCCGTTCGCGATCTGCTGTTCGACTTTTACGGCGGCTCGCCCCTCGACGCCGGTTTCGATCAGATTCTGCGAACGACGTCCGCCGGTACCGACCTCGCGCGCGCAATCGGCGCCGCGTTGCAATCGACATCGGACATGGCCGGCGGCGCCGCGGAGTACGAGCGGCAAGTCGCGCAGATCGCCGCATCGGGATCCGACTTCGTCTCGTTCGCCGTCGGCAACGTGACCGGCGCTCCGGTAACCGTATCCATTACTGATGCGCAAGGCCGCATCAGCGCGAGCGACTCAAACGTCGGGACATTCACGACGGGCGCAGTGCCGAGCGCAGTCGTCGTCCCGTTTGGAACATCGGCTTCGGCATCACGCCTCGGCGTCATCGCGTCGCCGAATGCGGGACCGTACAAACTCGAGATGACCGGCACCGGCGCGGGTTCGGTCGACGTGT
>DASVHS010000661.1:0-2866 GCA_036382495.1 Thermoanaerobaculia bacterium
ACGCCGATCCCGACGTGCCGACCGATCTCACGAAAGCGCTGCGCGCGATGATCCCGGGCGTCCGTTTCGAGCACGGCGAAGGCAACTCCGACGCTCACCTCCTCTCGATGATCATCGGCACGTCGCTGTCCTGGCCCTACAAGAGCGGCAAACTCGTCTTCGGACGATGGCAGGGCATCTACTTCATCGAGCTCGATGGACCGCGGGAGCGGAAGGTGACGGTTTATGTCTGAGAAATTCGATGTCGTCGTCATCGGTGGAGGCACGGCCGGCCTCGTGACCGCGTCCGGCTGCGCGCGGCTCGGCCGTCGCGTCGCTCTGATCGAGAAACACGCGCTCGGCGGCGAGTGCCTCTGGACCGGATGCGTGCCCACGAAAGCGCTCGTCGCCACGGCGAAGCTCGCCCATCAGATGCGCCACGCGGATGAGTTCGGGCTGGAGCGGCACGAGCCGAAGCTCTCGCCGCGATCGATCATGGACTCGATGCGCGAGACACAGCGCATCACGTCGAAGCACGACGATCCGGCGAAGTTTCGAAAGCTCGGCATCGAGGTGATCCAGGGATCCGCGCGGCTCGTGTCGCGGAGCGAAGTCGACGTCGATGGCCGGCGACTCACGGCGAAGGACATCGTGATCGCCACGGGATCGAGAACATCCGTGCCGCAGATCGACGGCCTGGCAGACGCGGGCTTCCTCGATCACGTCTCCTTCCTCGACCGCACCGACTTCCCCCGCTCCCTCATGATCCTCGGCGGCGGCTACATCGGCACCGAGTTCGCGCAGATCTTCCGCCGGTTCGGTTGCGACGTGACGGTCATCGAGACGTCCGACGACATCGTCCACAAGGAAGACCGCGACGTCATCGCGCGCGTTCGTGACACGCTCACCGGCGAAGGCATCGCCATCAGGACCGGATGGACCGTGAAGTCGGTGCGCGTCGCGGCAGCAAAGAAAATCGCGCGGATCGAGAACAGAAACGGCGAGAGCGCAGAAGTCTCCGCCGACGAGATCTTCGTCGCGACTGGCCGGCGGGGAAATATCGAAGATCTCGGACTGGAGGCGGCCGGCGTCAAGACCGATCGCTCGTACATCGTCGCCGACAAGTATCTGCAGACGTCCGTGCCGCGCATCTGGGCTTGCGGCGATATCCACGGCGGGCTGAAGTTCACGCACGTCGCCGCGTACGAAGCGGTCAAGCTCGTGCGCAACATGCTGTTCCCCGGAAAATCGGCGATCGACTACAACGATGTCCCCTGGGCGCTGTTCACGGATCCGGAGGTCGGTCACATCGGCATGACCGAGGAGCAGGCGATCGAGTCGATCGGCAGGGACGACGTGCGGACCTACAGGATCGAAATGGACGACGTCGACCGCGCGATCGTCGACCGCTGCACACGCGGCTTCATCAAATTCGTCTGCGACAAGAGAGGCCGCATCCTCGGCGCCCACGTGATGGCCGCGAACGCGTCGACGCTGATCGAAGAAATCGTGCTCGCGCGCCGTAAAGGCATCCACATCGGGTCACTGGCACGGCTCGTGTCGCCCTATCCGTCGATGGCCGACGCGATCCAGATCGCCGCCGCACAGCACTACCAGCAGTTGAGCGGAAGCTGGATCGGTTCGCTCGGAAAACGCATTGCATCCATCGCGCAGTGATATTGTTTCGCCATGAAGAAAATCGCGTTGATCCCGATCGTTTTCCTGCTCGTTGCTTGTTCCATGGGAAAGAAGGGTCCAGCCGCGATGGCGATGCTGACGCCGATCAGCGGTTCGACCGCCACCGGCATGGTCCATTTCCAGGAACTGAATGACGGAAGCGTCGACGTCACGGCCGATCTCACGAACGTTCCCGCCGGCGTCCACGGTTTCCACGTCCATGACAAAGGTGACTGCAGCGACAACGGCAATGCTGCGGGCGGTCACTTCAATCCGACGAACATGCCGCACGCGGCGCCGGACGCTCAATCGCATCACGCCGGCGACTTCGGCAACGTCACCGCCGAGGCGAATGGTGAAGTGCACGCGAAGTTCAATACGCGTTCGGTCACCGTTCATGACGGAATGGCCTCAGTCGTCGGTCACGCCGTGATCCTTCACGGGAACCCCGACGATCTGACGACGCAGCCCAGCGGCAACGCCGGACCGCGCATCGCCTGCGGCGTGGCCACGCTGCATGACATGGCCGGCATGAAGCACTAGCGCGTCGATGCGACGCGCTTCGCTGCTTCCTCTCGCGCTGATCGTCTCGTTCTGCGCCGGCGGCCGGGGACCGTCAAACGTCTCGGTCGCCGGTCATGGCGCGCTCAGCGTGCAGATCACTCCCAACCCGATCGTCGCGCAGAAAGTCAGCGGCAGCACGTACGACTTCCCGTTCGACGTCGTGCTGCGTGAGACAGGCGGTCATCCCGTCGACGTCGACCTCGTCACCGCCAATGTCTATGCGCTCGGCGGAATTCAGGTCGCGACCGAAACCTACGACGCCACACGCATCCAGAGTCTCGGCTACTCGCCTCACATCCCTCCGAACGGCGAGCTGCATTACCACTTCGATCAGCGCCGCGACGTCACGAACGACCTCTTGTTTCAGGGCGTGTCGGCCAACGTTCGCGTCGAAGGCCACGATGAGACCGGGACCCAGACGAACGCCGCGACGAGGGTGAGCGTCACCCGAACCGAGGCCTTAGGCCCTAGGCCTTAGGCCCTAGGAGTTTGGTTTCTACTCCTAGGGCCTAGGGCCTAGCGCCTAGGGCCTCGTTCAGGGTACCCACTTCGCCAGAAACAGATTCGTGATGTACCCGGTCGGATTCGCGCGGTTCGACGCCCACACCAGCCACTGGCCGTCGGGACTGAAGACCGGGAAGCCGTC
>DASVHS010000662.1:0-16058 GCA_036382495.1 Thermoanaerobaculia bacterium
CGCACGCAGCGTTCGTGCGCTCGACGGCATCCTCGCGTGCATCGTCGGACACTCGTCGCTCTACGTCGTGTTCGAACGCAGGCCCGACATCGAAGCCGCGATTCGTCAATCCGTCCGGCAACCGGCAACGGGCAACCGGCAACGTGTAACAGTCTCCTTCCGCGACGAATACGCCACCGATCTCGCCGAGTTCCTCACGCACGCGAACGTGACCGGCGAAGAATTTCTGGGGCGCGTGCGCGAACTTCGTCTCGTCGTCCGCTACCTCGGATTTCGCGGCGGTTTTGCGTATCTCGATGGATGGCCGGCGGAGTGGGCGATGCCGCGGCGCGCGACATCCCGGCCGGTCGCGCGTGGTTCGTTCGCGATCGCCGGAGGTGTCGCCGGCTTCTATCCGATCGACACTCCCGGCGGCTGGAACATCCTCGGCCGCACCGCGGACGTGATCGAGAACCGGTTTGTGGCAGGCGACGTGATCGAGATCGAACCGTCAGTCTCTACGATTCAAGACGCGCCGAGGGTGGCGGTGGCAAGGATTGAGATTCCAGGGATTTCGGCGCCGTTCATGACGAGAGTCCATGCCGCAAGCTGGCGCAATCTCGAACGCGGCATTTCCGTCGGCGGACCGTTCGACATCGAGGCCGCGCAGGCTGCGAATGCTGCGGTCGGACAACCTCCCGATGCGGAGTTGCTCGAGTTCGCGCAGGTCGGCCCGCGGGTCACGCCTGATTCGCCGGTGATGTTGGGATGGTGCGACGCGAACGGCGTCCGCGTTCAGCGCGTGCGGCGCGATGAGACGTACGACTTCGGGCGCATACGCAACGGTCTGCGCGGATATCTCGCGATCGGCGAACGGCCCGGCCACGTCCGTGAATTGAAACGTGACGATCGACTGGTGATCCGGACGATGCGCGGGCCGCACGACATCGGCCTTGCTCAGATCGAATGCGAAGTCACGCCTTCAATCGATCGCATCGGAATTCGCATGCGGCCATTGCAGCCGATCGCGACGAAACCGCCGGCGGACTTGCCGTCGATCGGGATGCAGTTCGGTTCGCTGCAGCTGCATCCCGACGGCAGCATCGTCGCGATGGGTCCGGACCATCCGGTCACCGGCGGCTATCTGCAGCCGATGACCGTCTTGTGGTCCGAGCGATGGAAACTCGCGCACCTCGCTCCGGGCGAGAAGGTGAAGTTTCTGGCGCAACCCTAGTGTGGCCGCGCACTTCAGTGCGCGGGTTTCTGCGGGCTGAAGCCCGCAGCCACACAGAAGCCCGACCGAAACTTAAACTCAGTAGCCGTATGTGTAGCCGGCTCGCGAGGCGACACGAAACTCGGGATGGTTCTTCACCGACACGACGACTTTCTGGTATCCGCGGCCGGTTCTGTTCGTGCGGTAGCTGAGCATGTAGTAACCGGCCGAGGCTTTCGCGACCTGCTTGATTGCGTTCGTGTACGTGATGGCGTAGCGGTAGTAGTCGCCGTTCGTCTCGCGCGCCAGTGACTCGAGCGTCTGATGGTAAACGGGAGCGGACGGAGCATTCTCCATCAGGTTCATCGCGTAAACCGTCACGTTGCCTTCGTTGAGCGCTTCGATCATCGGCTCGTAGTAGCGGCTGCGATTCAGAGGAACGCCGCCGCGAACGAGCTCACCCGGCTCGTGGATGCCCGGCGAGAACAGCACGAGATTCTTTCGTGCGCGGATCGGCTGCAGCGCATCGGCAAGCTCGGTCAGCGCCTCGTACGTTGTGCCGGTCTTGCTCATCATCGAGTCGCGATTGATGTTGCGGAGGATCGACGGCGTGCCGTTGTCCGCGGGCGGATTCTTCAATCCCAGGCCGAATCGCGACACGTCTTCGAGTGCTTTGTGGAGTTGTGTTTTGTCTGCAGTGAAGTCGCTGTAGACCTTCAGTCGCACGTCATGTCCGACGATCGCGACACGGTCGCCCTCGGTCATCTGTTTGTCGAGAAAGTCATTGACCCCGCTCCGCGCGAGCGCGATGCGGCTGAACAGCTGCGCGCCCTCCGGTTTGTCGAAGAAGAAGACGACATAGCGTTCTTCATGAAGCTGCTCGACTTTGAACGGTGCATTCGCCTCGGTCGAGTTGAGCAGCCGTCGTGACGTGAAGTAATCGAGGGAATCGAGCTTCTGCGGCGTCCCGTCCTCGGTCACGAGGAAATCATCTTTGTCGAGGCCGAGGAGCTGGTTGCCCTGGGGGTCGGTGACGATGGCGTCGATGAGGACGGCGTTGACCTCGACCTTTTCGCCGAACGCTGGCTGCTGGACCGGCTCGGTGGGTGGGTTTTGCGCCAGAGCCGCGGTCGCGGCCAGAAGAATCGAAAGAGTGAACATCGTGAGGCTCCGCATGTGGAGGCCTCCTTTCGTCCGCTCCAACGTGGACCTGCTGCGAGGGGATTCCGCTCGGGTTCGCTTTTTGCGTTGTTGAGACCGAGATGAAACAGGTTCTCTTGTTTCTCGCTGTCGTGGCGATCGCGGCCCCGGCGCTCGCCCAGCGCCATGTCGAGTTCTTCGTCGATGCCGAGGGGGTCCGGCGGAGCAGCAAGGCGACGTTCGAGCCGAATGTCGTTCGCTACGAACCGCGATTCGATACGGGCGGCGGTCTTGGCGGCGGCATCAACTTGTTCTTCACCGATCGCGTGTCGCTTGAAACGAAAGTCGCGGCGGTCGAATCACGATTGCACCTCCGCCGCAGCGGCAGCGACTTCGTCACCGTCGCCGACCTCGGCTACGCGCAGATCTACCCGATCACCGCGCTGCTGCAATGGCACATGCTCGAAGGCACCGCGATTCGTCCGTACATTGGAGCAGGGGTCGGTTACATGGTCGTGCGCAACATTTCGAGGCAGACATTCGGACTGGCCGGTGTGAATTTCGACAACCCGACCGGACTCGTCGTCGATGGTGGTTTGGAGTTGTCGCTCTCGAAGCGCTGGAGCGTTCTCGGCGACGCGCGATACACGCCGATCGAAACGCGATCGAACGCGACATTCGTCGGCGCAGCGTCCACGGCGAAAGTCGACGTCAAACCTCTGATCGTTTCCGCGGGAATCGCCTTTCGATTCTGAGGAATGATTGGTGGGGCACCTCCGTTGACCGGTCTGCGGAATTCCCCTAGAATCCGCGGTCTTTGCGCGTCGAACGGGCGCGCGTCCATCCTTTCGGGGCATAGCTCAGCCTGGTTTAGAGCGCACGGTTCGGGACCGTGAGGTCGGAGGTTCAAATCCTCTTGCCCCGACCATTCGACAAATGAAACGAATCGTTCTGACGTTCGCACTGCTCATCGCTGCGACGAATGCGTTCGCGTGGGGAGAGGCTGGGCACCTGATGTCGAATGAAGCGGCGACGCTTTCGCTGCCGACCGACATGCCCTCGTTTTTCTATCGCGCGTTTCCGCAGCTCATCTGGCTCGGATATCAGCCCGATCGTCTTCGCGGGGCGGGCCCGTCGATCGACGCGACGAATCTGCCGGATCACTTTCTCAACTACGAGATGGTTGAGGGACTCAATCTTCCGCCCGATCGGTACAAATACCTCGCGCTGCTGGAATCGTCAGGCCGGCGCGCACACCTCGGCGTCGCGAACACCGAGCCGGGCTTCTCGCCGTGGCGCATTGCGGAGATGACCGAGGAGCTGACAGCCGAGTTCCGGCAGTGGCGGCTCAATCAGGGTTCCGCCGAACGCCGCGCCATCGAAGGCGAAATCATCAGCACCGCCGGTGTCCTCGGGCACTTCGTCGCGGATGGCGCGAATCCGCTTCACGATACGGAGAATTACAACGGCTGGGTGATGCCGAATCCGAACGGGTACGTGAATGACTGTCAGATCCACGCCCGCTTCGAGACGGACTTCGTGTCGCACTCGATCGTTGTTTCCGACGTCACGCCGAAAGTGGCGTCACCGATCCTGCGCACGGACTACTTCACGACGGCGCTCGACTTCATCAAGTCGTCCAACGCTCTGGTCGAGCGCGTTTATCAGCTCGACAAGCAGAACGCATTCAGCGAATACGGTCCGATCTCGCCCGATGGAAAGGCGTTCGTCACGGATCGTCTGGCCGCAGGCTCATCGCTGCTGCGCGACTTGTGGTGGTCGGCGTGGAAGAACTCCGAGAAGCCGCCGAAGCGGCGGACGGTAGCGGACGGGTAGCGATCACGTCATTCCGAGCGCCGAAGAGCGCGAGGAATCTGGGCGGTGGCACTCTTTTCCCCCGCCCAGATTCCTCGCCGTCTTCGCGGCTCGGAATGACTTACTTCTGCCAGATCACGTCACTCACGCCGCCGCGATGATTCGCGAATCTTGCCGCGACGAACAGATAGTCCGATAGCCGGTTCAGGTACGTGATCGTGGCCGCCGTCGATGTGTCGCCGAGTGCGACGACGAGACGCTCGGCGCGGCGGCAGACGGTGCGCGCGACGTGAAGTTGCGCCGCGGCAGGCGATCCGCCCGGCAGAATGAAACTCGTGAGCGGCGCGAGCTCGCGCTCCATCTCGTCGATCGCGTTCTCGAGCGCGGTGATGCGTGACGCGTCGACTCCGGTGAATCGGGACGAGCCGGGTGACGCGAGTTGTGCGCCGACGTCGAAGAGGTCGCTCTGCACCGTCGCGAGTTGTGAGTCGATCGACGAAGCCGGCGAGGTTGCGCGCGCGGCGCCGATGAATGCGTTCAGCTCGTCGACTGTGCCGTACGCATCGATGCGCGGATCGCTTTTCGAGACACGCGCGCCGCCGAAGAGCGATGTCTCGCCGGCGTCACCCGTGCGCGTGTAGATCTTCACGCTTCCGATTCGAGTTGGCGGATTCGCTCTTTGACGACCATCTCGGCGAGGTCAGGGATCACTTCCCACGCGATGTTGCGAACGACCTGATCCGAGATCAGCTGAACCACGCGCCGAGCGATGCGGTCAACCTGAGCTTCGGTGAGGTCGACGCCGTTGCCGCTCGCCGGCGAACTCGACGCGGAGGCAGATTCGTCAGGCATCGATGACTCCTGTCGCGATCCGCCACCGAACGGCTTTTCTGCGGCTCCGCTCGATCTGGACGCGCTCATGTCGGACGACGTTGCGGCCGGCCACCCTGGCGCAGGCACCGGGGGAGCTTCGTCCCATGGAGATGGCGACGAAGGAGCCGCGGGCGAGGCGCTCTGCAGCTCGTCGAAATTCATCTTCGGGAACGCCTTGGCCTCGCCGCTGTATGCCGGCTGTTCATCCCACGGCGACGGCGCGGATTCCTGGGACGACGGCTTCTTCGATGGCTCGGGCGTCGACACCATCTGCTTCATGTCGTCCATGCTCATCTTCGGGAACGCGCGGGTCTCGCCGCTGAACGACTCGGCCGACGGTGAGGCACCAAACGGTGAGTCGTTGTCGTTCTGCGAAGAAGAGGACGGCGACGACGGCGAGGAAGCAGCCGGCTGCGATGGGCGCTGCATCTCGTCGAAATTCATTCGAGGGAACGCGCGAGTCTCTCCGCTGAACGCGGGAGGCTGATCGTCCCACGCCGGAGGGGCCGGTTGGGCGGGCACCTGCTGCGTCGATGCGATGTTGCCGGCGTCGTCGAATGACATCTTCGGGATCGCGCGGGTCTCGCCACTGAACGACTCGGCCGGAGGCGATGCGCCGAACGGCTCCGACGCCGATGACGAAGACTGCGACCCGAACATGTTGTCGTTGTCGCGGCTGAACGGACTGTTGGGGCTCGACGGCACCGGAGCGAATCCGGGCGACGACGTGAACGATGATGGTTCAGACGGTTTTTCCGCCCAGGGCGACGGCGACGCGGCGGGAGCCGGTGGCGGCGTGGCCGGCTTCTCGGACATCGCCGGGCTGGGGACCGTCGGTGCAGTGCTGGTCCGCGATTGCTCGATGAGCTCCTCGACCTTGTGAATCAGGCTCTGCGACTCGAATGGCTTCGTGACGACGGCATCACAGCCGGCCTTGTCGGCACGATCGGGATCGAACGGTTCGAATGTTCCGGTCAGCAGAATGACCGGGATGTTCCGGTATTCGGGATGCGACTTCACGAACTCGCAGACTTCATAGCCGTTCTTTTCCGGCATGATGATGTCGGAGAGGATGATGTCCGGCCGGACCTCGCCCAGTTTCGCGATGGCCTTGGCCCCGTTGTTGACGGCAATCACCTCGTAATCGCCGTCGGAAAACGTCAGCTCGACGACCTTCTGGATGGTGATACTGTCATCGGCGAGCAGGATCTTTTTCGACATGGACTTTTGCTCCCTGTATCGAAGCAACGTACCACGTTAGTCACTACGGGACAAGACATTACGAATGGTGCAGCCGTTTCTGATCTTCGGTCATCGAGGCAGTCCGACGCGGTTTCCGGAGAACACTTTGGCCTCGTTCGACGGTGCGCTCGAGGCCGGTGCGGACGGCTTCGAAACCGATCTGCGTTTGCTGTCGGATGGGGTTGCTGTTCTGCACCACGATGACGAGCTCGGCGATGCCGATATCGAGTCGCTTTCGGTGGCGCAAGTGGCCGATCGCGGCGCTCCAGTCGTCCTCGTTCGCGATCTTGCGCGATACGCAAAACGGACGACGATGGTTCTCGAGGTCAAGCGCGGCAAGTGGGAGGACGCACTCCTCGGCTACATCCGCGACTGGCCGAACATCATCGTGGCGTCGTTCGATCACGCCATCATCGAGCTCCTTCACCGCCGCGCCGTTCCCATTTCTCTCGGCATCACGACGTTCGGCGTCATCGTCGACGTCGCGGCATATGCGGCGAGGCTCGGCGCGACGTGGTGTTTTCCCTCGTACCGCTACGTCGACGCGGAAATGGTCGCGTCGCTGCACCAGCGGGGCGTGAAGGTCGTGCCGTGGACGCCGAACCGCATCCGCGAGTGGGAGTTTCTTCGTTCCGTCGGGTGCGACGGCGTCATTACGGACGTCCCGGGAGAGGCGGTGGCGTGGCGGTCGCAGGCCTGATATCGTTCGGCTCAACCATTCAGCACCGCGGGAGGGGGCGGACAATGAAGACCTGGGAATACAAGATCATCAACGTCCGGTCGGAGAACTATTCGATGGATCCGCGCCGCGCTGAGGAGCTCAACCGACTCGGCGACGAAGGGTGGGAGCTGGTCAGCATCACGTCGATCAACTTCAAGACCGGAGCGACCGATCACATCGGCATGGTGTTCAAGAGGGAGAAGCAGGTCTCTTGAAGGCTGAAGGATGAAGGCTGAAGGCTGAAGTGATGCCGTCTTCCTTCAGCCTTCATCCTTCAGCCTTCGTTCTGGTATGTTCCCGCCCGTTTGCGCGAGCGTCCCTTTCTCATCCTCATCGTCCTCGACGGCTTCGGTTGTCGCAAAGAGAAAGAGTGGAACGCGATTGCAGCGGCGCAGACGCCGCGGTTCGATCAGCTCTTTCGTGAGTCGCCGTGGACGACGCTCGAGGCGTCGGGACTTGCGGTCGGTCTTCCGGCCGGGCAGATGGGAAATTCGGAGGTCGGGCACCTGAACATCGGTGCGGGCCGCATCGTCGATCAGGACATCGTCCGCATCAGCAAGTCGATCGCCCATCACGAGCTCGCGAAGAACCCGGTGTTCGTCGATGCGGTGAAGAAGTCGAACACGATTCATTTCGCGGGATTGCTCTCCGATGGCGGTGTGCACTCGCTGCAGGAGCATCTGCACGGGCTGATCGCCGCCGCGATCGATCTCGGCGCGAAGAACGTCTTCGTTCACGCGATTCTCGACGGACGCGACACGCCGCCGAAGTCTGCCGAGAAGTATCTCGACCGGTTACTCGACTTCATCGCGAAGCGGCCGCAGGCGAAGCTGTCGACGATCATCGGCCGCTACTTCACGATGGACCGCGACAAGCGCTGGGACCGTGTGCAGCGCGGCTACGATCTGATGACGCTCGGCGTCGGCACGCAGAGCAGGGAGCCGCTTGAAACCGTGCGCCGTTTTTACGAGCAGGGCGTGACGGACGAGTTCATGGAACCGATCGCGGTGCTCGATGCCAACGGATCACATCCCGGAAGAATTGAGGATGGCGACACGCTGCTCTTCTTCAACTTCCGCGCGGACCGGATGCGGCAGATCGTCACGGCGTTCAAGGATGAGGACTTCGACGGCTTCAAACGAACGGTGCGACCGAAAGCGGCGCTTGTGACGCTGAATCAGTATCACGAAGACTTTGGTCTGCCGGTTGTCTATCCGCCGCAGGCCGTGAAGAACAATCTCGGCGAAGTGTTTGCCCGCGCCGGTCTCAAGCAGTTGCGCATCGCGGAGACGGAGAAGTTCGCGCACGTGACGTTCTTCTTCAACGGCGGATCGGACACGCAGTTCCCGGGCGAAGACCGCGTGCTGATCCCGTCGCAGAAAGTCGCAACATACGATCTGAAGCCGGAGATGTCGCTGCCCGAGCTCTCCGATCGCGTCGTGAAGGAGATCGCTGCGAAAAAGTACGACGTCATCGTGTTGAACATCGCCAATCCGGACATGGTCGGCCACACCGGTGTGATGAAGGCGGCGGTCGAAGCGGTGCATGACACGGATATCGCTGTCGGCAGGATTCTCGACGCTGTCGCAAAGGTCGATGGAGTGGCGTTGATCACCGCGGACCACGGCAACTGCGAGCTGATGTTCGATCCGAAAACGAACCAGCCGCATACGGCGCACACCACGAATCCCGTTCCGCTGATCCTCGTCGATCCGAAGAAGCGGTTTGGCAAGTTGCGCAGCGGCGGCGCGCTCGAGAACGTCGCCCCGACGATCCTCCACATCCTCGGCATCGATCAACCGAAGGAGATGACCGCGGAGAGTCTCGTCTGACCGAGCAGCTGATCCTCGTCCGTCACGGTGAGACATTGCACAACGTTGCCGGAGTCGCGCAGGGGTGGGGCGACAGCGAGCTGTCCGGCCGCGGGCAGCAGCAGGTCGCACGCGTCGCGGAACGTCTGAAGAACGTTGGAGCAGACGCGTTGTTCTCATCGCCGCTTCAGCGGGCACTGACGACGGCGCAGAAGATCAGCGAGTCGACCGGGCTTGAAATCCACACGCTGGATGATTTGCGAGAGATGAATTACGGCCGCTGGGAAGGGCAGAAGTTCCTGGACGTGCGGAAAGTGGACGAGGAGGACTATCAGCGCTGGATCAGCGACGACGAGTTCGCGTGTCCGGAAGGGGAGTCGCACGCGCAGGTGCGCGCGCGGATCGCGCGAGCTCTCGGTCTTGTGGCTGGCTTCAGTGTGGAGGCGGGCTTCAGCCCGCCGTTTCCATCCGGCGGGCTGAAGCCCGCCTCCACACAGAAACGCGCCATCGTCGTTACCCACGGAACCGCAATTCGTGTTGCGGTGACCGTGTTACTGGGACTCCCGTTGTCTGCGTCGCGGAACTTCGCGCAGGACAACGCCGCGATCAACATGTTCAACCGTCGCGGAGATCATTGGGTGTTGAAGTCCTGGAACGATCATGATTCTCGAACAGATTAACGAACAGCTTACGGAGACCCTGAAGTCGCGCGTGCTCGCGCTCTTCGGTCATCCGATCGATCGCGTCATTCTGCAGTCGCCGCCGAAGCTGCACATGGGCGATCTGGCCACGCCGCTTTGTCTCGAGCTTGCGAAGGTCCTCAAGCGGAAGCCGCGCGAAATCGCAGAAATAGTCTCGAAAGATCTGAAGCTCCCACTGTTCGTGCAGTCCGTCTCCGTTGAAGGAGCGGGCTATCTGAACTTCCGATTCGATCGCGGCGCGTTTGCGGCCGCGCACATCCGCACCGTCATGGCATCGCCCGCGACGACCGGCGATCGTGTGATCGTCGAGCACACGAACATCAACCCCAACAAAGCCGCACACATCGGTCACATCCGCAACGCCGTCCTCGGCGACACGCTCGTACGATGTCTGAGGTGGCTCGGCCATCGCGTCGAGACGCAGAACTACATCGACGACACCGGTGTTCAGGTCGCCGACGTCGTCGTCGGCTTCGAACATCTCTTGAAAGAAGGAGTGGCCGAAGTCGAAAAGAGAATCGAGGCGCGAGGGACGAGGATCGAGGAGAGGTTCGATTACTTCTGCTGGGACCTCTCCTCGAAGATGGCGAACTACTACGCGGAGCATCCGGAAGCGCAGCAGTGGCGTCGCGACACACTCCATCGTATCGAGCACGGCGAAGGCGAGACCGCGAAACTCGCAGCGGTGATCGCGCGCGCGATCGTCCGCCAGCACACGTCGACGATGCTCCGGCTCGACATCGAGTACGACCTGCTCCCGAAAGAGAGCGACATCATCCGCCTTCACTTCTGGGACCGCGCGTTCGAGCTGCTGAAGCAGTCGGGCGCGGTCGTTCTCGAGACCGAAGGCAAGCACAAAGGCTGCTGGGTGATGAAGCTCGGCGAGACGGCCGAGTTCGAGGGCATGGACGAGCCGGACAAGATTCTGGTCCGTTCCAACGGCACCGTCACGTACACCGGCAAGGACATCGCGTACCAGCTCTGGAAGTTCGGACTTCTGGATCGGACATTCAATTACAAAGAGTTTCTGCGTTACAGCGACGGACGGATTCTGTGGGAGTCGACGACGGAAGATGGATCGCCGGCCGCGCCGAAATTCGGCGGCGCGAAGCGCGTGTACAACGTCATCGATGCCCGCCAGGCCTACCTCCAGAAAGTCGTCAAGGAAGGTCTCCTGCTCCTCGGGCATCCGCGTGAGGCGGAGAGCTCGATCCACTTCTCGTACGAGATGGTTGCGCTGACGCCCGACACCGCGAAAGCGCTCGGCATGGAGATCTCGGCCGAAGACGCGACGCGTGCGTATCTGGAGATGTCCGGCCGCAAGGGACTGGGCGTGAAGGCCGATGACCTGCTCAACACGCTCGAGCAGAAGGCGACCGACGCCGTGCGCGAGGGCGTGAAGGCGGAGGGGTTGTCCGAACAGGAGATGCGGACGCTCGGAAACCAGGTCGCGATCGCGGCGCTCCGCTACTTCATGCTCAAGTTCGGCCGCAACAAAGTGATCGCGTTCGACTTTGGCGAGGCGTTGACGTTCGAGGGCGACTCTGGTCCGTATCTGCAGTACTCGACCGTCCGCGTACAGAACATCTTCCGCAAGATGAAGGAGCGCGGAGTCGACGCGCTGATCGACGACCGTGAACTGGACAAGCTCACGCTGAACGAGGGAATCACCGATGAGATGTGGGAGCTCGTGCGGCTCTCTGCGGACCTGCCCTCGTCGATCCGCCGCGCCGTCGACTCGCTCGAGCTATCGGTGATCACGCACGATCTTCTGACGCTCGCGCAGAAGTTCAATTCGTTCTACCACCGCTACCCGATCCTCAACGAGAAGGACGACGCCGAACGTCAGCGGCGCGCCGCCTGCGCGGAGATTTTCCGGCGGACGATGGTCGGTGCGATGGGACTGCTGGGGATTCCGGTACCGGAGCGGATGTAGTTTCCCGACATGCGGTAAAATACTTCCCTCGACGTTGTCCAAGCGTCGGCCACAACGATGAAGCATCCCCGGGATCTGCAGGATCTGGCACTGCGCGCACTCATCGTCATCGCCGGAGTATTGTCTGCGGTGCTGATGGCGATGAAAGGGCAGGCGCAAGCGCTACCGGCCCTTGCCATTGGCGCTACGCTGGGCGCGTTCGCCATTCCGTCTCGCGAAAAGTAGCCGTCGTTACGACGCCTGTTGATCCGCGCGGTGAACGTTCTCGGCCTGGAGGCCTTTCGGTCCCTGCTTCACGTCGAACTCGACGCGCTCACCCTCGTTCAAGGTGCGATAGCCGGCCTGATTCACGATCGCCGTGTGATGAACGAAAACATCCTCACCTGTTTCCCGTTTGATGAACCCGTATCCCTTGTCGTTGTTGAACCATTTCACGGTGCCTGTTTCGGGCATTACTAACCTCCGACTGCCTGCGAGCGGTAGGGCGAGGCTGCAATGTTCGGGCCGCCGCTACCAGATCAGGGCGCGGTTCACCCCGATCCTCTGGAAGCCAATTGTTTCGTACAGACTCACCGCCGGCAGGTTGAAGTCATTGACGAACAGCGTGACGTTCTTGCCGCGGCGAAAAAGATGTCCGCACACTTCGCGGATCGTGGCGCGTGACAGCCCGCGCCGCCGGAACTGCGGATGGGTCCACACCCCCATCAACTGCACGGCATCGTCGCTGACCGCGGAGAACTCGCACTTCGATGCGATCAGCCCGTCCTCCATTCGGACGACGGCCCGTTTCCGGTCGATCAGTTCTTTGATCCGCTCGCGATAACCGGCCGAGTCGCGTTCGAGCGGGTCGATGCCGACCTCCTCCTTGTGCATCGCCGCGCAGGCCGGGACCAGCTGGTCGAGGTCGTCGACGGTCGCATAACGCGATTTCGTCAAGTCGGGGAAATCGAAACGGCGGCGGATCGCGTAGACAGGCTGGTTCATCCGGACGACCGTCGGCGGATCGATCCGCGTGCGCAGTCGCTGCCAGAGTTTTTCGACGAGGATCGCCGGCGAGATGATCGCGCGGACCGGCAGCATGCGCGCCACGATGCGCTCGGCGATCATCGCGATCGCGGAATCGAGGACCGCCGGGTTCTGGCCCGGATCAGCCGCCAGGACGATGTTCGTCGCCAGCGACGCGAGCAACACGATCTCGCGGTTGTGCCGCACAACGTAGATCTGCGTGGCCGTCGCGCTTCGCTCCTCGAGCAGACGCGAGATCAGATAGACATTGATCATCGGGTCGCGTTGCAGAAACGCGATCGCGCCTCGAATGTCCTCCTCGCCCAGGGCGCGGAGCGACCAGCGGCCCTCGACGAGAAGGCTCACCATACGGCCGTGGACGTGTCAAAGCTGTCCATGCGCCAAGTATGCTAGTCCGTCGATCAGCTTGTGCCAAAGGGAGCGGTCATGCCACTCCTGAAAATGGCGCTCTTTGGCGTGCTTCAGGTCTTCGTTGAATGCGGCGCCGAGCTGCCCGGCGATGTTCGCGTCGACGATGCCCATGCTGATCTCGTCGTTGAGCTGGAATGAGCGATCGTCGAAGTTCGTGGAGCCGACGCACGACCAGAGCCCGTCGACGATCATCAGTTTCTGATGCGAGAGCGTCGGCTGGTACTCGTACACGTGGATGCCGCGCTTGAGCAGTGTCCCGAAGATGTGATGGCTGGCGTGCTGCACGATCGGACTGTCCGTCGCCACGGTCGCCGGCACGAGCACCTTCACCGACACACCGCGATCAACGGCGTCGTACATTGCCTCGATTGCGTCTCTGTCGGGCAGCAGGTACGGGTTTTCGATGATGATCTCGCGCCGCGCTGCCTTGATCGCGAGGTAGTAGAGCACCTGCACCGACGACACGCTGCCGGTCGGCGATGTGAATGCGAGATGGGCGGGCGTCGTGCCCGCCGCCGGCAGGCGCTTGAAGTACTTCTCGCCGGCGGGTACTTCGCCAGTCTGCTCGATCCAGTTCTCGCAGAACGCGCCCTGCAGCCGGTTGACGATCGGACCTTCGACGCGAAGCCCGGTGTCGCGCCAATGATCCTTGTCCTGCGCATGGCCGGTCCACTGATCGGCGATTCCGTATCCGCCGATGTAGCCGATCTGGCCGTCGATGATCATCTGCTTGCGATGATCGCGGTTGTTCATGCGGCCCAGGTTCTTGAGTCTGAGCGGATGGAAGCGGGCCACGTGAACGCCGCCGTCGGTCATGATCTTCTCGGTCTCACTGCTCATCTTGTGTCCGCCGGAGGCGTCGACGAGAAGGCGCACCTCGACACCCTGCCGCGCTTTCTGCGCCAGCAGTTCGGCGAGTTGATGCGGCATCTGCCCGTCCCACCAGATGTACGACTCGATGTGCACCGTCTCGCGCGCGGCGGCGATATCGCGCATCAGCAGCGGAAAGAATCCATCGCCGTTCTCCAGCACCGCGATCTTGTTTCCCTGTTCGAGGCTGCCCTGCGTGATGCCGACGATCGAAGGAATCAGCGTCTTCAGATCTCCCGCGTTCTTCACCTGCAGAAACGTAGTCGGCTTTCGTTTGATCGACCAGAGCGTGATCGACAACCCCACGATCATCACAATGACCGCGATAAATGCGACGAGCGGCATTCGCACGTACGTCGTGCCCGCCTCGTGATGGACGAGTGGAACTTTATGGTGTTTCTTCATGCGTGAGCTCCGCGACAACGGGGAAGTGATCGGAAGGTCCGGCCTCGACGACGTGCGCATCGCGCACCTGCCATCCGAGGTCGGCGAAGATGTAGTCGATTCGCTTTTTCATGAGTCGTTGTGTGATCGGAAGGTTGGCCCCACAGATCTGCAGCGTTGTATTGGTCTGCCGGAACCTCGCGATCTCCGACGCTTCCGGCGGCGCGTTGAAGTCGCCGGTGAGGATGTGCGGATATGCGCTGGCCCGCACGTGACTGCCGATGCAGTCGAGTTGCTTCGCGCGGATCGAGCTGTTGAAGCTGCCCCACGCCGCGACGTGTCCGACGTAGACCTGGATGGTCGCGTGATCGATGCGAATCGTCGTCATCAGCAGCGATCGCGGCTCGCCGGCGCACGGCAGGTTGTGGACGTCGGCAGAGATGATCGCGCCGCGCGTCAGCATCGCGTTGCCGAACGCGCCGCCGAGCTCCGAGTAGCTGCGGCCGTACACGCCGTTCAGGTGCGTGAGCAGCTGCAGCCGCCCCACCTGGTCGTGAAAACGTGATTGCCACGTGCGCCGGTGCACTTCGTTCAGGCCGACGATATCGGGCTTCACCTGGTTGATGACGGCGGCGATGTCGTCGATGTGCTTCGAGCCCTTGAGCAGCTCCGCGTCGCCTTCGATGTTGTACGTCATCACGAGCAACCGCTTCGGATAAACCTGCGACATCGCAGCCGGTTGCGGGCCGGTCGCACAGTCGCCCGGCCGCCATCGGTAAATGTACGCGATCCGATACCCGATGAGCAGACCGAGGATCGTGAGACAACCAAACGCAAAGCGCCGTTTGCGGGACATGGCGTCCTCGACCGTAGCAGGACTCAGGCCACGAGCACGTGGACGTTCGCGTGTGTCCACAACGCTGACGCGGGGAAGTCGACCGTGATCGCGCGCGAGCGAAGTCGCGCAATCGCGTCCTGTTTCCCGTTTCCCGCCGCCAGCAACACGATCCGCTTCGAGCTGAGGATCGTGGCGATGCCCATCGTGATCGCCTGCGACGGCACGTGACCGTCGGGGAAGTACGACGCGTTCGCGGTGCGCGTCGACTCCGAGAGATCGACGACGCGGGTGCGGGATCGGAACGGCGTTCCCGGCTCGTTGAATCCGATGTGTCCGTTGCGTCCGAGGCCGAGGAACATCAGATCGATGCCGCCGAGGTCTTCGATTTCCTGTTCGTAGTGGCGGCATTCCATGTCGAGGTCGCGCGCGTTGCCGTTCGGGATGTGCATTCGCGATGGATCGATGTCGACGTGGTCGAACAGGTTGCGTTTCATGTACGTCGAGTAGCTGCCTTCGTGTTCGCGCGGGATGCCGACGTATTCATCGAGATTGAACGTCGTCACTTCGCGGAAGCAGTGGTGTTCTGTCATTCCGAGCGCCGAAGAGCGCGAGGAATCCGGGTGGTGGTGTCGTGGTGCGGCCCGCCGCCCAGATTCCTCGCGGTCTTCGCCGCTCGGAATGACATCGTCTTGCGAAACGCACTCCTTCACGACGCGCTGATACATCCCGGCCGGCGTTCGGCCGGTGGGAAGTCCGAGGACGAGCTGCGGATTCTGGCGGATTTCGCCGAGAAGGAGTTTCGCGGCGCGGGCGGACAGCGCGTTGTAATCGGTCAGTTGTTCCCAGATCACTTCGCGACCTCCGCACCTCGCGTGAAGACGCGCTCGATCTCGAACTTTTCGTTGATGACGACGACGTCGGCGTCGTAACCGTTCTGGAGCTTGCCCTTGCGCGACGCGACGCCGAGGATCCGCGCGGGAACTTCGGTGGCCATGGGAACGACTCTCTCGATCGGCCACCCTGCGAGCTCCACCATGTTCTGCACCGCGCACTCCATCGTCAGCACGCTGCCGGCGAGCGTGCCGTTCGGCAGACGTG
>DASVHS010000663.1:0-5881 GCA_036382495.1 Thermoanaerobaculia bacterium
CCGCGTGCACCTCGCGAGCGTCATGACGAAAAGGGCATTGATTCAGGTGGCCAGTTAATCCATTCAGAGCCTTCTCCCCGCGCTGCGGGGAGAAGGTGCGCGAAGCGCGGATGAGGGGCTGCGCCTTTCGGAGAAAACCCCTCATCCGGCCTTCGGCCACCTTCTCCCCGCAGTTCGGGGAGAAGGCTCTGGTGGGTCTGAGAAGGCTCTGGTGGTTTAATCCACGCTGGCAATGTTCGGCTCGATCGATGAGCTTCAGGAAGCGCTTCGCGGGAAGCGCTACTTCGCAAGCCGTGGGCTGGCGACGACGATGTTTCTGGCGCTGCAGCTGGGAAGGCCGCTGTTTCTCGAAGGCGATGCCGGCGTCGGTAAGACCGAAGTCGCCAAGGTTCTGGCCGATCTGCTCGACACCGAGTTGATCCGGCTCCAGTGTTACGAAGGCCTCGACGTCCACCACGCCGTTTACGAGTGGAACTACACGCGGCAGATGATGCACATCCGCCTTCTCGAAGCGCGTGGCGATCGCGCGTCGGAAGCGGAGCTGTTCGGACCGGAGTTCCTCCTGCGGCGGCCGTTGTTGCGCGCGATCGAGAGGCGCGACAAACCGGCAGTACTGCTCATCGACGAGATCGATCGAAGCGATGACGAGTTCGAAGCATTTCTGCTCGAGATCCTCTCCGACTTTCAGATCACGATTCCCGAGATCGGAACGATCAAGGCCGAGCGGCCGCCGGTCGTCGTCGTGACTTCGAATCGCACGCGCGAGGTCCACGACGCACTGAAACGGCGGTGCCTGTATTTCTGGATCGACTATCCGTCGTTCGAGAGCGAGCTGCAGATCGTGCTCACGAAAGTTCCGGCTGCGCCCGCGCAACTTGCGCGTCAGGTCACGTCGTTCGTGCAGGAGCTGCGGCAGGCCGAGCTTTACAAAGTGCCCGGCATCGCCGAGACACTGGAGTGGACCGCTGCCCTCGTGGCCCTCGATCGCGACGAGCTCGACGAAACCGTCGTCGACGAAACCCTCGGCGTCGTGCTGAAGTACCAGGACGACGTCCAGAAGATCAAGGGTGATGTCGTCACGACGATGCTCGGCCGCATCCGCGCCGGAGTATGAGCGGCGCACTCCTCCGCAATCTCCTGCTTTTCGGCCGCGTGCTGCGCAGCCTCGGACTCGACGTGAATGCCGGGCGAATGCTCGATCTCGTCGCGGCGCTTCCGCTCATCTCCATTGGCCGGCGCTCGGATTTCTATTACGCCGCGCGCGGCCTGCTCGTTCATCGCCGCGAAGACATCGCCGCGTTCGACGAAGCGTTCGAATTTTTCTGGCGCAGCCGCGGACGTGAGCTCACGTCGCTCGACCTTCGAGCGCTCGGCGAGCGACGCCGTCATCGCCGGCCGCAAGTCGTTCCGCCGCCGCTGCAGGAACCGTCGACGTCCGTCGCCGATCCGCCGGCTGCCGGCGACGAGCCTCCCCTCATCCAGGCCACGCTGACGTACAGCCAGCGAGAGGTGCTTCGCCGCAAGGACTTCGGCGATCTCAGTCCCGTCGAGCTCGAAGCGGTGAAGGCATTGATGTCCGAGATCGTCTGGCGCGTCAGGGAACGGCGCACGCGAAGGCGACGTCCCGGACATGGGCAGCTGCTCGATCTTCGTCGTACGGTTCGCCTGAATCTCCGATATGGCGGAGAGATCCTCGATTGGGCGCAGCGTGAGCCGAAGGTCAAGCCGCGGCCGCTCGTGATCATCGCCGACGTGAGCGGATCGATGGAGCGCTACACGCGACTGCTCTTGCTGTTCACGTACGGCCTGGCGAAAGCGCTCGAGCAGAAGGTGGAGGCGTTCGTGTTCAGCACGCGGCTGACGCGGATCACGCGCCAGCTCAAGGACAGAAATCTCGATCGCGCGCTGCGTGAGGTCTCACGAGTCGTACCCGACTGGTCCGGCGGCACGCGGATCGGCGACGCGCTGCACGCATTCAATTTCAAGTGGGGACGCCGCGTACTCAGCGGCGGAGCGCTGACACTCGTGATCAGCGACGGATGGGATTGCGGCGACCCCGGACTGCTCAGCGATGAAATCGCGCGTCTGCAGCGAAGCAGCCGCCGCCTGATCTGGCTCAACCCGCTCCTCGGATCGCCCGACTACGAACCGCTGACGCGCGGGATCCAGGCAGCGCTTCCCTGGATCGACGATTTTCTGCCCGTGCACAATCTGGCGAGCCTGAGCGACCTGGCCACGCATCTCGAGAGCTTGAGCGAGCGAAGGCCGGCGCGACGGCAGCGAGGACGCTCGCAGCCGGCGGCACACGAAGTTCGAAGTTCGAAGTTCGAATGACGAATTCAGAATCACACCCAACAGATTCTTCATTCTTCATTCGAAATTCGAACTTCGAAATTCCGTGGCGATCGAGCGTGTGTTTGTTCTTGATTCTTGATTCGGTCATCCGCGCGCGAGCAGCGCGCTCTTGTACTCGGCATCGCGCCGGTTTCTTCGGTACGCGGCGAGATATCGCGCGTCTTCATCGTAGCTCGCCGGAAACACGCGCGGCACACGTTGCGGGCGCAACTGCTCGTCGACGTGGATGAACGTGAAGATGCAGTCGTTCGTGACGTCGCGAACCGACTTGTCACGAGAGATCCGCTCGATCTTCACGTCGACCGCGATCGACGTCTTTCCGGTGTACACGATGCGGCTGACGAAGCGCAGCTTGTCCCCGATGCGGACCGGCTGCTTGAAGTTGATCCGATTCACCGCCGCGATCACCGCCCTTCCCTCAGCGATTTCCTCGGCGTGAATCGCGGCAAGCTGAAACGCGCGGTGAATGAGATAGCCGCCGAAAATCTTCTGCGGCACGTTTTCCTGTTCGGGATAGACGGTCTCCCAGGAGTTGGCCATCAGATCGCGGACGCGCAGTCCTTGAAATCCAGGCTGCTCCTGTTCGGTGTGCAGCCGCAGCAGCATCTCGAATTCCTCGCGCGATGGCGGCTGAAGCAGCGATTCCTCGAGCTCGCGCCATTGCTTTCGCCGGCGGATGGCGCGGTCGTGACGGCGTTGCTCCAGGGCATCCTTGATTTCGAGCGAAGGAAGCGAACAGTCGCGCGCCACCATCGTGAAATAGCTCGACGCGATGTGGTTCTCACCCTGCTCCATGCGGATGCCGACTTCCATCGACGAGCGGCCGACGTAATTCACGCGCGCCGAGAAGCGCAGATCGCGGTTGAGGTCCGCAGGACGGCGAACCCTGATGCTGTCGATCGCTGCCGTGACGACCCTGACGTCCGCATGAAACTGCCGCACATACGCCAGCGCAGCATCTTCGGCCAGCTTGTCGAGAAGCTCGAGCGTGAGGCCGAACCGGAGATTTCCCGGGATCGGCTCGTCGATCACCATGAATCGGCGCCGCAGCGCGGCGTCCGTTGAAAACGCGAGAACGGTGTTGATCGAGGTATCGGTCGGTCGCATCGAATTGGCTCCAAAACAAAACGCTCTATACGTCCTCGTTCTTCGTTCCTTTGTCCTCGGTTGTCCCAAGGCGGTACATGGTTACGTCGATGAACACGTCGGCGACGAACGGCGATGCTGCGCGCAGCTGGTGGTCGAGATCGTCCATTTCCTTCGCGAGGTCCTCAATGCTCGTCCCTTTCGCAGGATGGACCTTCGCGGCCACGATCGCCTCCTCCGGTCCGGTGTAAACCGCGTGAAGGGAGATGAGCTGCTCGATGCACGGTGACGCCGTGATGATGTCCTGCAGCTGCTGCACTTGATCCTGCGGCAGCGATCGTCCAACCAGGAAATCCGCAAGAGGACGCGCCAGGCCGAACGCCGTGACAGCAAGCAGAATCCCGATGAGCAGCGACGCGATCGCGTCGGGCATGTTCGTTCCGAGCATCTCGCGCAGCCCCAGGCCGGCAGCCGCGATGACGAGCCCGAGCAGCGCCGCGCTGTCTTCGAACACGATCGCGCGGACGAGGGGCTCGCTCGATCGAACGAGGTGACGCCAGACACTCCGTCCCCGCTCGCGCGCTTCGCGTCGCGCCTGGCCGATGCTCTGCAACCACGAAAGGCCGTCGGCGACGAACGACACGGCGAGAACGATCCATGCCGCGCGCGCCGGGCCCGGCGCCTGATTCAACTCGAATTCACGAATCGCGAGCGCCACCGAGAGACAACCGCCGATCAGGAACGATGCGATCGCGGCCATGAGCGCCCAGAGAAATCGCTCGCGGCCGTGACCGAGAGGATGTGTCGCATCGGCCGGCCGTCGCGCGCGACGCAGCGAGAAGCCCAGCAGGACTTCATTCAGCGAGTCGGCGAAGGAATGCGCCGCCTCGGCCAGCATCGCCGTCGATCCGGAGAGAATCCCGGCGACGAGTTTCGCGATGGAGATGACGACGTTCGCGACGAGGGCGATGATGACTGTGCGGAGACTCTCGCCGTCCGCCAGCTTTCGGAGCGCGGCGCGCGAGCGCCGTTGCGGCGGCGTGCGCAACATGCGCGCAACCGTATCACGCTACAAAAAACAAATGGCCCCGGGATCCCTTGTACCCCGGAGCCGTTCTCGACGCGTTAACATCCACAAGGGGGCATCCGCGTCAATGTTGCCTCAGTGACCCATCGCGCCACTACGACCGACTCAGCACGTTGACATCTGCGATAGCGCGTTCGTGCCGAAATCGTTTTGCCTCGATTGACCTATCGCTTCATTCGTGACCATCTCAACATGTTGACATCTGCGATGGAGCGTTCGTGTTGAGACGAACGTCAAGATAGGTTCAGCGACGCGCACGCGCAATGGTTTTTGCTGTTACATTTTCGAGGTTTTCCACATGCATCCGCAGGTCATATGCACACGATGCTGAGCAAATTTCGCGAAGATCAAACGCTGCAATGAAATCTGATGATCGAAGCTGTGGAGGCGTTCGCCCGGGTAGCAGTTCTTCGATTCCTGGAGTACAGTTCGGCGTACAACCCGACAAGGAGTGAATCATGAAGAAACGGCTCGTGCCCGTGCTGACGCTCGTCTTCATCGCTGGTATGGCGATCGCGGCCGACAAGAAATCGCCGCCTTCGGTCCGCGTCATCCGCGCCGAGGGAAAGACCGAGGAGTTTCTTTTGAACCCGACCGAGGTGACGATCGGAAAGGACGCAACGTGGGTGGAATCAGACGCGCCTGGGACTGACCTTCCCAACCTTGAGTTCGCCGGTTCGGACGGGCGTTCGCTTTCCCTCGATCTCGAGTTCGATTCGTCCGACACACGGGAGAACGTGTACGCGAAGTTCATCAGCTCGCTGGAGAGCCTGACGCTCATCGACCCCAACCTGCAGCGTCCGCCTCTGGTCAAAGTGGTCTGGGCTCAGAATATCGCCGGCTTGCCGTCGTTCGGTGGAGTCGTCCAGTCGATGTCGACGAAATACACGATGTTCCTGCCGGACGGTACTCCGCTTCGCGCGTCAGTGAACATCAAGATGAAATCGGCGTCGAGCGTGAGCTCGAAAAAAGACAGACCCTGCCCGTAGCGGGAGCGAGGGTTATCAGAATCGACAGAAATCATCCGCGGATGGCATGTAGACGAGGACGAAATTAAGAATTAAGAATTTCGAATTAAGAATTAAGAATTGGGATCCGGGACGCGAGAGGCTGTTTCGTCTCCCAATTCTTAATTCGAAATTCTTAATTCTTAATTTCGTCCCCCCTGCCCGCACGCTAGAATCCCCCGCACCCGCCATGAGTGCGTCAACCGATCGCTTTCGTCTCCTTCATCAGTCGGGGTGTTTCGTCCTGCCCAACCCATGGGACGTCGGGAGTGCGCGAATTCTCGAGCAGCTCGGATTTGAAGCGCTGGCGACGACCAGTTCCGGGTTCGCATGGACGCTGGGCCGC
>DASVHS010000664.1:0-4699 GCA_036382495.1 Thermoanaerobaculia bacterium
GTGTCGAATCCGCGATTCAGACCGAAGCGATGATCGAGGACGAACGCACTCACGAATGCGCCGGTTCGATACCCCGCCGCCGCAAAAATCGATCCGAGCGTCGGGCGATCGATCGGAAACGAACCCGTTCCGTTGTTGCGCAGGCCGTGGTGCGGCGGCAAGAGCCCGGACAGGATCGTCGCGTGTGACGGCAGCGTCAGCGGGACCGCGGCATTCGCTTCGTCGAACAGCACGGACTCACGCGCCAGTTGCCGGAGGTTCGGACAGCGATCGAGTCGATCAGCTCGAAATGTGTCGAGCGTGATCAGAAGAACGTTCGGACGCGCGACTTCCCGGTGTCCGCAGGAGAAGAACGCGGTGCACAAGCCTCCGACGACCAGCCAGCGCCGAAAATCCATCCGCCCGCGATCGTATCAGCGGGCCGGACGCGCAACTGGGAATGTCATGGCTACCACCGCTTCGGATCAAGGCGGAGGATGAGCGGCGTCCTGATTTCCGCTGAGCTCGTACGCTCGCGCCAGGGCCGACTGAAACGCGGGATTGTTCGGGCTCTCTTTGACGAGCGATTGCAGCCGCTGCAGAGCGCCGGGAACATCGTTCGCTTTGAGCAGGGCCGTCGCCGATTCGAATTCACGGAACTGAGCTGTCATCGAGCGCGGATCGTCCGAGGCGGCACCGGCTGCAGCAGTCGATCGTGGGATCGAACGTCTGCGAAGCGGCGTCATCGCCGCGGCGAGCTCGCGATACATGCCGCGGTCGCGCTGCACGATGTTCGTCGTCTCATGCGGGTCGTGATTCAGGTCGAATAATTCGTCGAGCTTCCCGGAGATCAGCTTCTTGCCATCGCGCCGCAGCGCGCCGAGGTCGCTCCATCCGAATGTGCGCGGGTATTGCGTTTCGGCGAAGATGTCGCGCGGGTCAGGTTCGCGCTGCTGGATGAGATTCGCGGACAGGTCACGACCGTCGAGACGCACGACGTTCATCGGCACTCCGGCGAGCGCGGCAAGAGTCGGCGCGACATCCGTTGTGCTGACCGATTCGCGGACGACGTGGGCGCGAAGTGATGGCGCGGCGATGATCAACGGAACGCGCAAAGTCGATTCGTACAAGAACAGTCCGTGCGTCGATTCGTCGTGTTCGCCGAGCCCTTCGCCGTGATCGCCGGCGATCGCGACGATGGTGTGATCGCGAAGGTTTTCGCGATCGAGGTAGTCGAGGATCCGCGCAACCTGACTATCGACGTACGCGATCTCTCCGTCGTAAGGCGAATCCGGGAATCGCGAACGATAGGGCTGCGGCGGCGCGTACGGCGCGTGCGCGTCGTAGAAGTGGATCCATACGAAGAACGGCCGCGCTCCCGTCTCGCGTAACCAGCCAAGCGCTGCGTCCGCGACCGCGACCGCCGGCCGCTCGGCATCGAGCGAGTCGGGTGCCGACTGAGGATCGATCGTCACCGCATCGTCGTACACACCGAACCCGCGACCGAGTCCGAAGCGATGGTCGAGGGCAAACGAGCCGACGAACGCGCCGGTCCGAAATCCGCGCCGCGACAAAACCGTCGCCAGCGTTTCCACCGAGCTTCGAAGCGTGCCTTCACCGTCCACCCGCAATCCGTGCCGTTGCGGAAGAAGCCCGGTGAGCAGCGTTGCGTGCGAGGGCAGCGTCAGCGGCACAACCGTGCCGGCCTGCTCGAAACGCACTCCGCGAGCGGCGAGGCGATCGATCGCCGGAGTGGCACCGGCGCGTGAGCCGTAGCAGCCGAGGTGATCGGCGCGCGTGGTGTCGAGAGTGATGAGGACGACGTTGAGCGGCCGCCGCTCGCGTTCGCCGCAATGCAGCAGAACGAAGCCCAGGAGGATTAGGCCGACGGCACGACAACGCAAGCGAACGATTATCGCCGCATCATCGTGCCGAGCATCGTCGCCACCGTCATTTCACCGGGAAAGGCAACGACATCAGCAGTGCAGACGGTGAGCGTCCGGCCGCTCCGTACAACCCGTCCTCGTGCGATGAAGAGATCACCGCGCGCCGGCGCGAGCAGGTTCAACTTGAACTCGACGCTCACGACGTCCGAGCCCGCAGGCATCAAGGTCAGGGCCGCGTATCCGCAAGCACTGTCGGCGATTGTGGTGATCACTCCCGCATGCATGGAGCCGGCGTGCTGCTCGAGCTCGGCGCGGACCGGCAACTCGATCTCCACTTCGCCGGGAACGACACGGATGAGCTTCGCGCCGATCATCATCAGGAATCTCTGGCGCTGGAAACTTTCGTGGACCGCTTCGGCGAACGCGGGATTCTGCGCGGGCTCTGGCATACAAAATGCGACCCGAGAGTATCAGCGGAACCATGAAAAAAGCATTGATTTATCTGGCGATCGCGGCGCTCCTGGCGGCCGGCTGCCATCGCAGCGGCTCCGGCGACAGCCTGCAACGGCAGCAGCAGCAATACGACACCGTTCAAGAGGGTCAATCGTCGACCGCAGTGACGTCAACGATCATCGCGCCGGGTGAGGTCGCGCCGCCGGCTGCCGGAATGACCGGCACAAACTCCGACACGACGACGAACTTCACGCTTCCGCAGGTCTCATCGACGTCAACAACCCAGACTCAGCCGGGAACGCTCGCGGGCACGCTGACGGTCCCGAGCAACAGCGGTCCGTTGATCGGTTACCCTTCGAATCCGCCGCAAGCGCGACCGAAGCCGCGTCCGCCCGTCGTAACGAAGGCCGAACCCGCGAAGACGGACACAACGACGACTGAAGCCGGCGCGCCACCGCCGTCGACGAGCACGACACCACCGACGACCGACACCGCGCCACCGCCGCCTCCATCGACGGATACGCAACGGCCGCCGACGACAACGACGGGATGATGGAGGACAAACGATCTCGCTTGTCGGGACAGGCAGGATTGCCTGTCCTCCATTACAATCCGCCGCCATGTCGCGGGTGACATTTCAGTCGCTCATCCTCACTCTGCAGAACTTCTGGGCGGAGCGCGGCTGCATGATCGAGACGCCGCTCGATCTCGAAGTTGGCGCCGGCACCATGCATCCCGCCACGTTCCTGCGCGTCCTCGGACCGGAGCCGTGGAACGTCGGCTACGTGCAACCATCACGACGTCCCGCCGACGGCCGTTACGGTGACAACCCCTTTCGCCTTGGCAAGCACTATCAGTTTCAGGTCATCCTCAAGCCGTCGCCGATCAACGTCCAGGAGCTGTATCTCGACTCGTTGCGCGCCATCGGACTCGATCTAACGCGCCACGACATCCGCTTCGAAGAGGACAACTGGGAGTCGCCGACGCTCGGTGCGTGGGGCGTGGGCTGGCAGATCCTCCTCGACGGGATGGAGATCACTCAGTTCACGTATTTCCAGCAGGCCGGCGGGATCGATCTCGCGCCGATCTCCGCGGAGATCACGTACGGACTGGAACGTCTGACGATGTTCCTGTCGCGGAAGTCATCCGTGTTCGACATCGAATGGGGCGCGGGCTTCGGTTACGGTCCGGTGCGCCGTCAGGACGAATACGAATTCTCGAAGTACTACTTTGAAGTGGCCGACGTCGACCTGCACTGGCGCCTCCTCGATGCTTACGAAGGCGAAGCGCGGCGCTGCCTCGACGCCCGGCTCGTGCTGCCCGGCTACGAGTGGACGCTGAAGTGCTCGCACGTGTTCAACACGCTCGATGCGCGCGGCGCGGTGTCGGTCACGGAACGTGTCGCCGTCATCAAGCGTGTGCGCGATCTCGCCGTGCGGTGCGCGCAGCAATTTCTCGAAGCGCGTCGTGAGCTCGGATTTCCGCTGCTGCAGCAGAAGGCGTCCTGATGGCGGAGTACGTCTTCGAATTGCTGGCCGAGGAAATCCCGGCGTGGATGCATGACGGGGCGCAGGCGGCGCTCAAGGAAAAGCTGACGCAGATCACCGCCGAAGCGAACATCACGATCAACAGCACGCCGCGCCGCATCGTGATCTACCTCGCGAATCTTCAGCTCAAGGAAGAGGATCGAGAACAGGAAGTCAAAGGTCCGCCGAAGAAGTCGGCGTACGACGCGAGCGGCCAGCCGACGCAAGCGCTGCAGGGATTTCTCAAGAAGAACAACGCCGCGATCGCGGAGATCGTCGACTCCGGTGATGAGTACGTGCGCATCCGCCGTCACGTCGAAGGCAAGAGCATCGCGGACACGATCCGTGAGCGCATGCCGCAGATCATCGAGTCGCTTCGCTGGCCGAAGATGATGCGCTGGGGAACGGGCGAGCATTCGTACATCCGTCCAGTGCATTCGATCGTTTCGGTCTTCGACGGCGAGCACCTGCCGATCGAGATCTTCGGCGTGAAGTCGGGCACCCAGACGGTCGGGCATCGCATTCTCGCGCCCGCGCCGTTCGCTGTGCGCTCGTACAACGACTACGTGACGAAGCTCGAACTGGCGAACGTGGTCGTCGATGCCATGCGCCGGCGTCATGTCATGGCCGAGCGCGCCCGCATCCTCGGCAACGACGTGCACGGTGTTCCGTCGGTCGACGCGTCGGTCTGGTCGCAGTGGCAATACCTCACTGAATATCCGGGAGTCGTGCGCGCGGAGTTTCGCCGCGAATATCTGGAGCTGCCGGAAGAAGTGCTCGTCACGGTCATGCGCGTGCACCAGAAGCAGCTGCCGATCCGCGATGCGAAGAACAAGCTGACTCCGTACTTTCTCG
>DASVHS010000665.1:0-4299 GCA_036382495.1 Thermoanaerobaculia bacterium
AATCTCATCGATCTTGAACGCGCCTACGATTCCGAACGTGAAGTTGCCGGCATCGGCAAACCGATCCCGCCAGACCGCGGCCGCCGTATCGAGGTCGATCTCTGCAAGCATCTCCGGGGAAATCGGCCGCCGGCGAAAATGTCCCCCCGACATCGTGACCTGCATCTTGTCGCCGAACACCGTTTCCGGACGCGCCATCCGGTTCTCGATCGACGCTTTCGTGCGCGACTTCCACGATTCGAACGCCTTCGGATCCACGCGCGGCGCGGTGACCTTCAGATACAGCAGCTGGAACAGCGTATCGAGATCCTGCGGCGACGCGCGGCCGGAGATCGTCTCCTCCAGCTCGCCCACATTGGCGACGGCAGAGGCGATCTTGCCGGAAAGAGCTTTCTCCAGCTCGATGCTGTCGAATTGTCCAAGACCTCCTTCGGCGAGCACCGGACCGGCGAAAGCCGAAGACACAAACTTCGCGTCGGGCAAGAGGGAGCTCCCTCCGGGACTGAAGCCCGACAGCAGGACCTGATCGTTCTTGAAATCCGTCGGCTTGAGGAGGACGGTGATCCCATTCGACAACTTCCAACGCGTCACTCCGAGCTCCGAAATGGCAGTCTCCTCCACGATCGTCCCAGGTGTCGGCGCCTGGGGAACAAGCGGCGCCTGCCGGACGCGGTCGACCCAGGCGTCGAGCTGTTGACCGTGCACCACGGTGAAGGTCTCGCGGATTCTCGCTACCGAAGGGAGCGATGAGGCGGCTTTGGCCGGCGCGTTCACCAGGATCACCCGATTCCGTTCGGTGATCGACCCTCGTGCGAATGCGTTCACTTCATCGAGTGTGATCGCAGGAACGAATCGCTGCGCCAGGCCGTGCTCGAACTCGATGCCAGGCATCGGCTCGTCCTCGAGAAACGCGCTGAGGATCTCGCGCGTGAACAGCTCCGATTCCTGTTTGTCGCGCTCTTTCCACATCTGCTCATAGGAGCGCAGCATTTCTTTTTTCGCGCGATCAAGCTCCGTGGCGGTGAATCCGTGCTGGTCGACGCGCGCGAGCTCCGTCAGCAGCGTTTGCAGTCCTCTTTCCAGTCCGGAGTCCTGCACGCCCGCGGTCTGAAACACGACGTCTTTCGTGCGGACAAACGATCCCGATCCGGAGAACGCGAAGAGGAAAGGAGGATCGGCGTTGCGCCGAAGCTCGTTGAGACGGTCATCGACCATGTTGTAGTAGAGCCGTTCGACGAGGTGCCGGCGATAGTCACGCGTCGCCGATCGCTCTTCGCGCTTTTTCTTGTAGAGCACTTGAACGCGCGTCGACGTGGCCTCAGGGTCGGTGGCGATGGAGACCAGCGTCGCGTCATGGTCCGGCACGGGGTAAAGCGTGCGCGGACGCGAGTGCGGCGGATTGGGGATCGACGAGAACTGCGCGCGGATCGCCTTCTCCATCGCCTCGGCATCGAAGTCGCCGACCGCGATCACCGCCATCAGATTCGGGCGATACCAGTCGCGATAGAACCGCCGGATCGTGTCGCGGGAGGCCTTCTCCAGGATCTCCTTCTTACCGATCGTCAGCCGCTCGGCGTAACGCGACCCCTGGAACAGGACCGGGAACTGCTGGTCGCGCATGCGCGCCTCCGCGCCGCGGCCGAGGCGCCATTCCTCGATGACGACGCCGCGCTCCTTGTCGACGTCGTCCGCGTCGAACGAGACGTTGTGCGCCCAGTCGCTCAAGACGAGCAGCGACTTGCGGACGACTTCAGGATCGTCCGTGGGAATTCTCAGCGTGTACACCGTTTCGTCGAAGCTCGTGAACGCGTTGATGTCGGGGCCGAACTTCATCCCCGTACGTTCCAGGAAGTCGATGAGGTCGTGTTTCTTGAAATTCGCGGTTCCGCGGAACGCCATGTGTTCGACGAAGTGAGCCAGCCCGCGCTGATCCTCATCCTCGAGCGTCGAGCCCGCGTTGACGGCGAGCCAGATGTCGGCGCGCTTTTCGGGCCTCGTGTTCCGCCGAACGTAGTACGTCAGCCCATTCCTGAGCTTTCCGGTGCGCACCGCCGGATCGAGCGGCAGCTTCGCGTTCTCGGCGATCGTCGCGGGCGACGGCACCTCTGCCGCGGAGAGCATCGAAGAGACGGCGAAGGAAGTGATGACGACCGCGCGAACGATGTAGCTGAGGTTTCCAGTCATGGCGGCTCCTCCCATGAGACGGAGATGATCCTATCGCGGTCACTGGCGGAGAGATCAGTCTCGCGAACTCTGCAACTTCGCGAAGTCGAGCGTTACTGAAGTGGGGCCGATCTGGAGTGCGGCGGCCACGCCGCCGCTCTCGGCTCATCGTGAAGAGCGGCGGCATGGCCGCCGCACTCCAGATCAGTGAGATCGAATCGCTTTGGCGATCGACCTGGCGAGGGGTCCGACGACATCCTCCGACTCGCTGTTCGCATTGATCGAGGTGTACTCGATCGTGGCCGTTCCGGACGAGCCGAACGGTTTGCCGGTCGCCAGATCGTACGTCGTCAGCGTGACGCGCGAACTGAACGCGGTGTCATGGCGTCCGTAGTAGCTCAGCGCCCGCTGTCCAGTGGGATCGATGCGTGCCAGCAGAAGGACGGCGTACCCTTCGCTGCGGAGCCGATCAATCAGCCGTCCCGCAGACGCGTCGCCCCGGCGCAGAAGATCCTCGGTCGCCGGAAGGGTCTGCGCATCGACAACCTCGATCCCGGCTGCTTCGAGCTCAGATCGGAGCACGCTCGACACCGCGCCTGACAACGCCGGATCGCCGGTCGCAGCGATTGCGACACCCGCGCGAGACCGGCGGGTATTTTCGGCAGCGGTCTGATGCTTCTCTACGGCCGCGCCTTGTCCCGAAGCCGGCGAGGTCAGATCGGCACGCACGCGAGCAGGGGTCACGGCTCCCCCAGCCTGGCTCGATCCGCTCACGGTCGCACTTGCGACCGCCGGCGTTGCTTCAGCCTTGTTGACCATGTCCGCTACGGGCGGCTTGATTGGTTGTAAGAGTAGAACTCCTTCCGGTGGAGTCGCCGCGGACGACACCGTCGCGGTTTTCCGATCAGGCTCGCTTGAAACCGTATCCAGGCCCTTGGGCTGCCAGCGTGCCTGAAGGCCGCGGAACATTTTCGTTCCGAACACTGCGGCCCCAATTCCGCCGCCCACAAGCAGGATGAGTGCGACCACGACCACCACGACGAGCGCGCGCGACGTCGAACGTGGAGGTTGTGCGACGACAACCGGGGGAACAACAACCGGCGCGGGCGCCGGGAAGGCACCAGCCATAGCATCCGGCAGCGTATTCGGCGCGAGCAACGGAGCATTGGGGAGCGTAGATTCGGCCTTCGGTTGGATCATCGTCGCCGCCGATTGCGCCTCTGCTTTCGAATTCGCCCGCGAATCGATGGCCTGCGTCGGCGCTGCCATCGACGCGGCGAGCTCGGGCGAAGACGATGAGGTGCGCGTCGCCAGACCCGCCGTCATGCTTCGGACGCCCTGCGTAGCCAGGGAGTCTTCGAGATCAGCGACAAGCTCATGGCAATTCTGATAGCGCGCCGCGCGATCCTTCGCGATCATCCGGCCCAGGATGCGGCGCGTCGCGGCATCGACGTTCGGATTCAACGATGAAACGTCGGCCGGCTCGGTATCCATGATCTGTCTCACGAGCGCGAGCGGACTGTCGCCGCGGAACGGTGGAGTGCCGGTGAGAAGAAGATAGAAGGTGACTCCCAACGCATAGATGTCGGTCCGGTGATCTGCCTTCTCACCGGAAACCTGCTCGGGTGCGAGGTAACCAGGAGTTCCGACGAACATGCCGGTCGCGGTGAGCTGGGTGTGGGCATCGACCGGGAGCGCGAGGCCGAAGTCGGCGATCTTCAGCAGTCCGCGATCGTCGAGAATCAGATTCGCAGGCTTGATGTCGCGGTGAATGATCCCCTGGTCGTGCGCTGCAGCTAGACCGTGAGCGGCCTGAAGGATGAGCTGGGAAGCGCGCGGGTTGTCGATCCGTCCCTCTGCTCGAAGGAGCTGATCCAGCGAGCGGCCGGAAACGTATTCCATGACGAAGTAAGGATGGCCTTTGTCTTCCCCGATGAAGAAGATCTGAACGATGTTCGGGTGCGAGAGTCCGGCCGCGGCCTGTGCCTCGCGAACAAATCGCTGCAGAAATGTCGAGTCCTCGGTCAGTTGCTCGTTGAGGACCTTGATGGCGACGAAGCGATTGAGCGACTCGTCACGAGCCTTGTAGACGACTCCCATCCCCCCTCGCCCGAGTTGCGAGACGACCGTATATTG
>DASVHS010000666.1:0-2941 GCA_036382495.1 Thermoanaerobaculia bacterium
CGTGATTGGCGCACACTCGAAACGGCGTCACGACTTCACTCCCGGCGACGTCGATTTTCTTCGCGCTCTGGCGAACACGCTCGGTCAGGCGATCGAACGGAGACGCGCCGAGGTCGAGTTGCGCGTGCGAGCGTTGCAGCAGAGCGCGATCGCGGAGCTCGGGCAGCGCGTCCTCACGAGCGATGTCGATCAGTCCACCCTCGAGCGCGCGTGCGAGCTCATCATGTCCGGCCTCGGCGTCGAGTTCGCGTCGTATCTCGAAAGCGACGATGACGGCAAATCGTTGCGGTTCCGCGCCGGCCAGGTCTGGTTGAAACCGCCCGACCCCATTCCGATGGATGAGTCGCAGGCTGGACATGCGATGAAGACCGGTGCTCCGGTCAACGTCGAGGACTACGAGCGCGAGACTCGTTTCGACCCGAACGCGCTGTTCGTCGGGCACGGCATTCGAAGCGGCCTTGCGGTGCCGGTGATCGGACCGGCTCGGAGGTTCGGAGTGATCACCGCCCAGACGCGCGTTCCGAAGAAGTTCGGACCGGCGGACGTGCATTTCATGGAATCGCTCGCCGCGGTGTTCGCCGACTCACTCACTCGCGAGGTCGCCAGGCGCGATCTGATGGAGTCCGAGGCGCGGTTCCGGAGCGTCGTGGAAGGCGCGTCCGAACTCATCTTCAGCGTCTCGACGACCGGCGAGATCATCTCGCTCAATCCCGCATTCGAGGCGATCACGGGATGGCGCCCTGACGAATGGATCGGTCAGCAGTTCGTGGGACTCCTCGTCGCTGAATTTGTCCCGGCCATGAAGGAGCTCTTCGAGTCGATTCGACGCGAGCCAAGGCCGATTCGCTTCGAGGCGCACGTCCGCGGAAAGCATCGCCCGGAGATTCTGCTCGATGCCGCGGTGTCGCCGAAAATTCAGCGCGGCCAGGTGGTCGAGCTGTACGGGTTCGCGCGCGACGTCACCGAAGAGCGGAGACTCGAGGTCGAGAGGAACCGCCTGACCCGCGAGGTCCAGCTGATCCTCGAGTCGACCGACGAAGGGATCTACGCGACGGATGTCGACGGCCGCTGCACGCTCGTCAACCGTTCCGCCGCGAAACTCCTCTCCGCATCGCCGGACTGGCTGATCGGCAAAGACATGCACGCGCTGATTCATCCGCGCTCACCCGACGCCTCGACGGAACAGCAGGAAGAGTGCGTGATGCTCGAGGTCGTGCGCAACGCGGAGAGCCGGTCGTCCCGCGACGACATCTTCTGCCGCGCCGACGGCACACCGTTTCCCGTCGAGTACACGGCATCGCCGATCATCGATCGCGGCCAGGTGAGAGGCGCGGTCGTCACGTTCAACGACATCAGCGCTCGGCGCAAGCTCGAGTCGAAGCTCGAGCAGGCCAACCGCCTGTCCAGCCTCGGACGTCTTGCGGCGACGGTCGCGCACGAGTTCAACAACGTGCTGATGGGCATCTCGCCGTTCGCGGAAGTGCTGCGCCGCGAGCCGCTCGGCGAGCGCGGTCACACGGCCGTCGATCAGATCTCGCGATCGGTGAAGCGCGGCAAGCGGATCACCGAGGACATCCTGCGCTTCACGCAACCGTCCGAGCCGGTGTTGCATGACTTCGACGCCGCGGTATGGCTGCACTCGATGGCGCTCGAAGCGCGATCGCTGATCGGTCCGAAGTACACGCTCGACGTCAAGGTGCCCGATGAGCAGGTGTGTGTCATCGGCGACGTCAGCCAGCTGCATCAGAGTTTCATCAACCTGATTCTCAACGCCCGTGACGCCATGCCGGAGGGCGGCCGTATCGGCGTCGGCATCGATCTGGTGCCCGAAGCGTCGCGGTTCGACTTCGGCGCGATCGAGCATCCGGAGCGTTACGCGCATTTCTTCGTCGAGGACTCCGGCCACGGAATGACGCCGGAGACGCTTCGACACATTTTCGAACCGCTGTTCACGACGAAGAAGAACGGGACGGGGCTGGGACTGCCGGTGGCCCGGCACGTCGTCACGCGTCACGGCGGCGAGATCTTCGTCGAGAGCGCGATCGGAAGCGGCACGAAGTTCCATCTCTTCATCCCGATCGCCGCGGATAAGAGTGGCGCGGCGGTCGTCCCCGTCGTCCCGGAGCTGTCACTGCTGCAGAGAGTCTCCCGCGCGTACCGGCGCGTCCTCGTCGTCGAGGATGAGCGCCCCGTCGCGTCGGGAATCGTGGCGCTGCTGGAGCTGGAAGGTGTTGACGCGATGATCGTCGAGACCGGACGCGAGGTTCTCCCGGCGATCGGGCAATGGAATCCCGACGCGGTCATCCTCGACATCGGGCTGCCCGACATCGACGGCACGAAGGTTTATGCCGCGATCGCCCGGAAGTATCCGGCCCTGCCGGTCGTCTTCTCGTCCGGTCACGGCGACGAGTCGCAGCTCGAAGAGTTCCTGGCGCGTCGCAACGTCGCGTTCCTGCTGAAGCCTTACGATGTGGACACGCTGCTCTCGACGCTCGACCGCGTGGTAAGTTGAAGCGGTTGCGCCGCTACGTCACTCTCGCGCGTCCGTTCACGCTGCTGCCCCCGTTGTTCGGCATCATCTCCGGTGCCGTCTGCGCATTCGGGTCGGCGCACAATCCTGACCCACACCGCCAACTCACCGCGTCCGTCATCCTCACCGTCGTCCTCGGCTCGTTGTGCGCGTCGTTTCTGAATGGGGCGAACAACGCGCTGAATCAGATTTATGACGTCGAGATCGATCGCATCAACAAACCGAAGCGGCCGATCGTCACCGGCGAGGTGTCGGTGCGTGACGCGTGGATCTTCACCTGGATCATGTACGCGCTTGGGCTGATTCCGACGTGGTGGGTCGTCGTCTATCCGTACACTTCCTGGTCCGCAAAGTTCTTTGCGCCGTTGACCGCGCACGAGACGTTCTATATCTATCTCGCCGCTTTCCTGT
>DASVHS010000667.1:0-5905 GCA_036382495.1 Thermoanaerobaculia bacterium
TCTTAATTCTTAATTCGAAATTCTTAATTCGCTTTGTCTTTCATCCCTCTTCCCTCGTCTTCCGTTTTCGATATTTTGGCGAATCAGGAGCAGGCGCGCTGTCCCGAATGTACTCCGCAATGGGCGCGGGGACATTGCGCTCGAGCTGATCGACGCTTCGGAACGTGATTCCGCCCTCGAAGCGCCATTCGTGTTTTGGCCGATAAACGCCGATGTCGTGGACGCGCGCACCGACGACGAATCGCAGCACGCCGCGACGATAATCGAACGCCCGGCCATTGCGTGTATGAATCGCGGCATCGATTCGATACGAGCCGGCCACGAGATCGAGCGACGGCATCACAAATCGCACGCGGCCATTCGTCTCCAGACGCTGTGGCAGCAGACCTTCGAGATCGGTATTCGTTCCGTATACACACGTTCCGTCCGCGTGATAAATGCCGACGCCGAAGACGAAATCGTCCTGCGGCACGCGCACTTCGACATCCATCTCCACTGCCACGGATGAACCGGCGCCGAGCGCGACGAGCTCATTGCCTTCGGAATCGACGAGCGAAACGCGCTTGAGGATGACTTCTCCCGAGCCGAAACGCTCTTCTTCGACCAGGTCGTTATCCTCGGGCGCACTCACCTCACCGGCGATCTCAGCCCCCGCGACAGGCGGGTGGGCCTGCCCTCCACCACTGACTTCCTGCAGGTACGCGTCAACGACACGCACCGGATCACCGATCGCCCGCGGCGCGCCGTGATCGAGCCACAACGCGCGATCGCAGAGGATGCGCACCTGATCGAGCTGATGCGTGACGAACAACAGCGTCACGCCGCGATACTTCATCTCCTGAATCTTCGCGATGCATTTCGCCGAGAACTCCTCGTCCCCGACGGAAAGCACTTCGTCGATCAGCAGGACCTCCGGATCGACATGCACCGCCACGGCGAATCCGAGCCGGACGTACATGCCGGACGAATACGTCTTGACCGGCTGATCGAGATAGCCGCCGATGCCGGCGAAGTCGACGATCGACGCGAACCGCGCATCGATCTCGCGGCGGGTCAGGCCGAGCATGATGCCGTTGATGTAAATGTTCTCGCGGCCGGTGATCTCGGGATGGAATCCCGCGCCGAGCTCGATCAGAGCGGCAACACGTCCGTTGACGGTCACGTATCCCGATGTCGGCTTGAGAATCCCCGAGACGATTTTCAGCAGCGTCGACTTCCCGGAGCCGTTGCGTCCGATCACGCCGAACGATTCGCCTTTGTGCACGGCGAACGACACGTCTTTGATCGCGACGACCGACGACTCGGGTTCCGGCGTCATGTCGCGTTTGAGCAGCGCGCTTTTCAACGTCGCAAACTGCGAGCCCCGGCCCCAGAGCCGATAACTCTTCCACACTTCCTGGAGCGCGACCGCGAATGTAGCCTCGCTCAGATTGCCTCCGCCAGTGTGTCGCGCAGCCGATCGAAGACCATGAATCCGAATCCTGCCGAGGCGAGCGCGTACGCGATCATCAGGAACGAGTCCCAGAGTCCCGGCAGTTTTCCGTAATAGATGATGTCCTGATACGACACGACGAACGGCGTCATCGGATTCAGCCGCAGCAACGCGCGCAACGGACGCCAGCCGATGTTCTCGATGAGATAAATGATCGGCGTGACGAAGAACCCGAGCTGCATCAGGTTCGTGATGATGTCGCGCAGATCGCGGAACAGCACGGACGCGGACGAAACCGTGACCGCCACTCCGGCGACGAAGATGGCCTGCAGCACCATGAACACCGGCAACAACAGAATCGTCGCGCGCACCGTCGCGTGACCGGCGAGCGTGTACGCGACGAGCGCGGCCAGAAGGATCGGCGTCGCAAGCACGAAATGCACGAGATGCGACAACACCACGACCAGCGGCAACGCCTCGGCCGGAAACATGACCTTCTTGATCAGACCGGCATTGCCGGAGATCGACGTCGTCGACTCGAGCACCGCCGCGGAGAAAAATGTCCAGGGCAGAATTCCGCAGAACAGAAAGAGTGGATACGCCTGCACCGGCTGGCTCGGAAAGAAGACGGTGAACACGAGCGTGTAAACGCCGAGGAGCAGAAGCGGATTCGCGAGCGACCAGAAAAAGCCGAGGATCGAGCCGCGATAGCGCGCCTTGAGGTCGCGGGCGGTGAGCGCGGCGATCAGTTGACGATGACGATAGAGGGATTTGAGTTCGTTCATTGCAGTGCCCTCTCCCGCTTGCGGGAGAGGGTGGCGCAAAGCGCCGGGTGAGGGCCCCTCATCCGCGGCTTCGCCGCACCTTCTGCCCGCGCGCGGGGAGAAGGCTCAAACATCCTCCGTCACGATCAGCATGATCGTCGTCGACCCGATCTGAAACTCGCCCTTGTCGGTCAGCTCCGTCGGTCCGCTGATCTTCGCTCCATCGACGAGGGTCCCATTCGTCGAGCCGAGGTCGTTGACGGTGTACTCCGTGTCGCGGACTTCCACCGCTGCGTGTTGCCGCGATGCTTCCGTGTCGTTCAGGTTCATGTCCGAGCCGCTGCGTCCGACCGTGACCCGCGGTTTCTCCAGCCTGAATACGCTTCCCGCGTCCGGTCCGTCGATGATCGCCAGCGACAGACGTTTGCCGGCCGGCATCTGCAGGTCCGCCGCAGCCTTGTCCGCCGACGCCTGCATGGCCGCGACGATCGGCTCCGGCTCGGGCTCCTTCAGACTCTTCGGCGTCGAATGAAACGTGCTGTCGCCTTTCACCGGAGTGCTCGGCGGCTTGTTCGCGGCGGCGGCGTTGAAAATCTCGAAAATCGTGCCGCACTTTGCGCACTTGATCTTCTTCGACGGCTTACCCTCGAACCGTTCCTCGTTGTACTGATACTTCGAGTGACAGCTCGAGCATTCGATGATCACGGGTGAATTGTAATCCGCGCCCTCGCATAGAATCCGCCCGTCATGCGAAAGTTCCTCGCCGCCGCCGTGATCCTTGCCGCCTGCCAGACCACAACCACGACCGACACGATGTCCAAGCCGCCCGCAACCACCACCCCCTCGGCCACTCCCATCGCCGCCGAAACAAAGCTCAGGGTCGCGCCTGACGTCGCCGCCCGCGCGGCGCAACTCCCTCGTACGCCCATCGATTACGACCGCACACTGCTCGACGACAACGAGCGCCAGGTCGTCTCCAAACTGATCGAAGCGTCGAAATACATCAGCGAAATCTACTGGCGCCAGGTGTCGGAGCAGAACCCCGCGCTCCGCACGCAACTCCAGGCGCAATCAAGCGCCTCGCCCACCGATCGCGCAGCATATGAGTACTTCCTCATCAATAAAGGACGCTGGGATCGTCTCAAGGAAAACGAGCCGTTCATCGAGCCATTCGGGGCCGCCGGCGCGAAGCCGCCCGGCGCCGCGTTCTATCCGTCCGACATGACGAAGGAAGAGTTCGACCGCTACGTCGCAGCGCATCCCGATCAGAAGGACGCGCTGCAGGGTTTGTTCACCGTCGTCCGACGGCAGGGCAGCAACCTCGCTGCGATGCCGTACTCGAAGTACTACCTCGATCTCCTCGACCCAGCCGCGCAACGCATTCGCGAAGCTGCCGCGCTCACCGGCAACCCGCAATTGAAAACGTATCTGACGAAGCTGGCCGTGGCGTTCGGGACGGACGACTACCGAGACAGCGACATGGCGTGGATGGACCTGACCGGACCGATCGAAGTCGTCATCGGACCGTATGAGGTCTATGAAGACGAGATGTTCAATTACAAGGCGGCGTTCGAGTCGTTCGTGACGGTCGTCGACCGCCCCGAGTCGGACAAGCTCGCCGCGTACGCGCACGCGCTTCCGGACATGGAGCGGAACCTCCCCGAGCCCGAGCAGTATCGCAACCCGAATCGCGGCAGCGAGTCGCCAATCCGCGTCGTGCAGGAGATCTACACCGCCGGCGACGCGCGGCGCGGCGTCCAGACCGCCGCGTTCAACCTTCCGAACGACGAATTCGTCCGCGAGAAAAAGGGATCGAAGAAAGTCCTGTTGAAGAACGTGATCAACGCGAAGTACAACCAGAGCGGCAAGCCGATCGCGCTGCGCGTGCTCGATGAGTCACAGCTGCCGCTGCTCAACTTCGACGCTTTTTTCAATCAGATCCTGTTTCACGAGCTGTCGCACGGACTCGGTCCCGGCTACATCACGCACCCGGACGGCTCGCGCGAAGAAGTGCGCATCCCGCTCAAGAACCTCTACTCCACCATCGAAGAAACCAAAGCCGACATCCTCGGTCTCTGGAACGCGGTTTACGCGCGCAACCATAATCTGTTGACGGCCTTTGACGAACAGCAGCTCTACGCGACGTACGCGGGTCTCATGTTTCGCTCCATGCGATTCGGCATCGGCGAAGCGCACGGCCGAGGAACGGCGTTGCAGTGGAACTGGATGCGCGAGGCGGGCGCGATCGTTCCGTCGGGCAACGGACGGTTTCGCGTCGACTTCGCGAAGTTCGCCGATGGCGTGAAGTCGCTCGCTACGGAGCTACTGACGATCGAGGCGACGGGCGACTTTGATCGCGCGCAACGCCTGCTCACAAAGTACGGCGTCGTCAACGACGAGATCAACTCCGTCAACGCGCGACTGACGGACATCCCAGTCGACATCACGCCGGTGTTTCCAGCGGCTGGGGAACAGTGAGCGGGCTTCTGTGTGGCCGCGGGCTTCAGCCCGCGATGTGCCGGCTGAAGCCGGCACCCACACAGAATCGCAATCACGCGAACTGCCGGATGGCCTCTTCGATCTGGTGAGTGGTCGGCATGTTGTCCTGGATTGGTTGCACGAGCCGCCCTTCCAGCCACTCGTACTCGCCCTTCATCAGCGACTGCACGACGCGATACTCCTTCTCGTCGTAGTTGTCGAAGAGCGTCTCGAACGTGTGATCGATTCGTTTGCGCGCTTCGTGGCAGAAGACGTCCGCGAGATCCATCGCGTTCGTCTGCCCCTGCTTCGCGAGCATCGTCGCGTAGCTGATCGTCGCCGCCATCGCGAACAAGTCCGTGCCGATGTCGACGATACGGAACAGCACCATCTGCTTGCGTTCGAGCTTCGCCTGGTACCGCATCATCGCGTGGAAGATCGATCGCGACAGATGTCGTGACGACCGCTCGATGTACGACATGTGTTGCGCGAGCTTTCCGAAGTGGCCGTACGACGGCTTGCGGCTCCACCCGACGTAACGCGACGGATACCAGGCCGCATAGTAGGCGCCGGCTTTCGCAGCGGCGGCGATCTTCTCGCCGGTCGGTGTCTCCGGCTGCAGGATCTTGAAGCCGCGCTTCATGTGCGGATCGACCGCTTCACGGGCGATGACGAGATGCTGAATCTCGCTCGTGCCTTCGAAGATGCGGTTGATGCGCATGTCGCGCATGATCCGTTCGACCGGATAGCCCTTCTCTCCGCGGGCGCGAAGCGACTCCGCGGTCTCGTAACCGCGGCCGCCGCGGATCTGGACAAGGTGGTCCGCCATCGTCCACGCGGTCTCGGTGTTGAACAGCTTCACCATCGCCGCCTCGAGTCGCAGGTCGACGTCGCCACGATCCGAGAGACCTGACGTCAGCCAAACGAGCGCTTCCATCGCCAGAGTGTGCGAAGCCATCCAGGCGAGTTTCGACGCGACTGCTTCGTGCTTGCCGATCGGTACGCCCCACTGCACGCGCTCGTTGGACCACTCTCTGGCAATCTCAACCATGCGACGCCCGGCCGCCGCACAACCGGCAGGAATCGTGAGACGTCCCGTATTCAGCGTGATCAGCGCCAGCTTGAGGCCGCGCCCTTCTTCCCACAGCAGGTTCTCTTTCGGAACGAAGACATCCTTGAATCGGATGACGACGTTGCCGATGCCGCGCAGTCCCATGAACTGGCAGCGGTG